>DATKZQ010000068.1:0-15143 GCA_035527895.1 Desulfatiglandales bacterium | reverse complement strand
CTTGCCGAAGTATTTGCAGAAGGCCTCGTTAACAAAGGTGACTGCCATTTTGGGTTTAAACCGGCAAACGAGTTCTGTTTGATCCTCCACAATTGCCCGGTACTGTTCCTCACGTTGCTTCAGGTTTCTGAAAAGCAGGTCATACGGTCTGACCAGGCCCGTCTGGATGATAGCCCTGTACATAAGGTAAAAGGAGATGATCTTAAAGAAGTGCCCAATCAAATTGGAGAGACCATAGGCGTGCACATAAAACGTAAAGAACAGTTCTGAACCAATGGTCAGGAGGAGCGATCCAACTAGCAGCTGCAACACCTCCTCGTCGAAGGCCTCACGCCTTTGCATCAGAAGGCCGGTGGAAATCAAAAGAATCAGAGAAATGATGTACTCACTGGCCTTTTTGAAGGAAGACAACCCCTGCCCTTCAATGAAACAGTCGGGGAAAACGTTCCAAACAAGAATGGAGCTCAGCAAAAACGCGCTAATTGCGACATAGCCGAAAAAAGTAAGGCTTGTATACAATCTGCGGCGAATAAAAAGAGGGGCAAGAAGAAGGGAAACACTCTCCATGTATCGGGCAGCAATCCAGAGCTGCGTGGGCAAGTTGGTGGCGTATCCTGGAAATACTCCCATGCCTCTATAGGCCAAGGTATGAACCAGATCTAAAAGCGCGACAAAAAGATACGCAATCCCTATGAAAAGGAGATAGTTGTTGTCCAGAAAACGACGTGAATTCCAAGCGACCATGAAAATACCACAGGCCACGACGATGCTGAATACTTCGGCGGTGCTGTGGAATAGGAGATAGCCGAAAAGGCTTGTGAGATAGAGCCCGAACAAGAGCAAAATCGAGGAAATGACAATTTGATAACTACGGGAGATAAGGCGCTCCGGTTTTGTGGGCATTATTCCCCTCTGGATGTGTATTTCCGTGTTCCATGGATTGCAGGAACGGTTCGTATTATTACGATTTGGTTGTATTCAAAAAGATGTTGCCGGACCAAGGAATACCTTATATAAAAGTCAGGAAAGTTGCAAGAAAAAGCCCCTTATGGAGTATTTCTAAGTTCTTAGCGGTGCGGCTTCACTTAGCTGCCGATTATCGCGACCAGAAGGTATTTCTCAATTGAGCTTGATAAGCAAGATATTGTGTTGACATTGGACGGGTTTTTTATTAAGTTCTGCAATCTTGAATAACAAGCCCTTGAATGAGCTTGCGATACATTATCTGACAAACCCCAAGGAGGAACACCATGACAACAAGACCAGCGAGCACCCTGTGGATACTGTTCGTAATCCTGACCCTTGCCCTCGGCACTGCAGTGCTGTGCCCTGCCTTTGCCGCCGAGCAAACGGACAAGAAAGACACCCGCCCCGAGCGAGGCATCTCCGTTGCCTTTGAGTACCCGGGCGTGGTGATCAACGAAGGAGACGATGCCAGTGTGGATCTCATCGTCAAAAACAAGGGCAGACGCGATGAGACCATGTCCTTTACCATCACCGCATCTCCCAAGGGATGGGAGAGCAGGATCAAGACGTACAGCTTCGGCATCACCGGCATCTTCGTGCCCGAGGATGGGGATAAGACGGTCCAGTTTAACGCGAAACCCGACAAGACCACCAAACCGGGCACCTACACCTTCAAGGTCTCCGCCCGAAGCACTGACGGCATCCTGACTGCCTCCCCTACACTCTCGGTCACCCTCATCGAAAAGGAAAAGGAGAAGGGGGAGATAGAGCTCACCACCTCATATCCGGTGTTGCGGGGCCCCAGCGATGCCAAGTTCGAGTTCTCCTTGGATGTCAAAAACAAGATCGACAAGGAGGCCCTCTTTAACCTCACCGCTACCGCCCCCAAGAACTGGCAGACCAACTTCAAGCCCCCCTATGAGGACAAATACATCTCATCGCTCAGGCTCAAGGACAATGAGAGCAAGAGCCTGAACGTGGAGGTTACCCCTGACCGGTTCTGCACGGCAGGAGACTACCTCATACCAGTCAGCATCAGCGCTGGAGAGTTAAAGGCAGAGGCGGAACTGAAGGTCATTATTACGGGCACCTACAAGCTGGACGCAGGGACTCCCTCTGGACTTCTCTCCCTGACCACGGAAAAGGGGAAACAGGGCAATCTCTCTATCTACATCAAAAACACCGGCTCTGCCCCTGCCACCGATATCGAATTCTTATCCATCAAACCGGAGAACTGGACGGTAAAGTTCGAACCGGAGAAGCTCCCCACCATCGAGCCGGGAGACCTCAAGCAGATCGAGCTCAGCATCACCCCCGCAGCCGAGGCCCTGGTGGGAGACTATGCCGTGGGGGTGAACATCAAGGGCGAGAAGAGCAGTGATGACCTGGAGTTCAGGATTACGGTCAAGGCATCGGCCGCCTGGGGCTGGATCGGCATCGGGATTATCATCCTCGTGATCCTGGGCCTCTTTGCCCTGTTTGTCACCTTCGGAAGGAGATAATCATGGACCAGCAACCCGTCATCGAAACCCAGAACTTAACCAAGCGCTACGGCACCACCACGGCCGTGGATAACCTCACCTTTTCCATCGCGCAAGGGGAGATCTTCGGCTTTCTGGGGCCCAACGGCTCGGGCAAGACCACCACGTTATTAATGCTTCTGGGCTTAACCGAGGCAACGAGCGGTACTGCCACCGTGGCCGGGTTCAACCCCACCAAGGAGGCCATCAAGGTCAAGCGCATCGTGGGTTACATCCCGGAGAATATCGGCTTCTACGAGGATATGAACGGGGTTGAGAACCTCCGCTTCATCGCCCGGCTCAACCACATCCCCGATACGGCGAGTACCGCTAAGATCGACGAGGCCTTAGAGCGGGTGGGATTGAAGGACGATGCAACCAAGAAGGTGGCTGCCTTCTCCCGGGGCATGCGCCAACGGCTGGCCATCGCCGAGATCTTGATCAAGGAACCCAAAATCGCCTTTCTGGATGAGCCCACCCTGGGGCTCGACCCCGAGGGCACCACCCTGATCATCGACTACATCAAGGCCTTGAGCCGGGAGCACAATATCACGATCCTGCTCTCATCCCACGACCTCCAGCAGGTCCAGAGGATCGCCGATCGGATCGGAATCATGCTCCACGGCAAGATGATCGCCGAGGGGCCGTTGGAGAAGCTGGCCCACGAGAAGCTGGGGGTGGAGGACAAGGAGATCTCCCTCGATGACGTGTACATGAAATACTTTCAGGAGGTAACATCATGAACGGGATTCGGGCCATTGTCAGAAAGGAGCTCGCCGATCACTTCAGCAGCTACCGGTTCATCATCCTCTTTGCCCTCATCGCCATGGTGAGTTTAATCACCACCTACATGGTGGGCATGGGGTTAAAAGAAGAGCTCTCCGGCGTTGCCAAGCCCAGCTTCGTCTTCCTCATGCTCTTTACCTCAACCGGGCCGCTCTTCTCCCTGGTCCAGTTCGTGGCCTTCTTCGGCCCCTTAATTGGCTTGGTTCTGGGCTTTGACTCCATCAACCGGGAGCGCTCTGCCGGCACCCTTAGTAAACTCGCCTCCCAGCCCATCTACCGGGATGCCATCATCAACGGCAAATTCCTCTCCGGGGTGGTGACCATCGCTATCATGCTCGTCTCCATCCTCCTGGTGGTCACCGGTTTGGGCCTTGCCCTCATCGGGGTGGTGCCCGGTGTCGAGGAGCTGTGGCGGCTTATCATCTACCTCATTATCTCTATCTTTTATATCGCCTTCTGGCTCGGGATCAGTATCCTCTTTTCCATCATCTTCCGAGGCATTGCCACCAGCGCTCTCGCGACCCTTGCCATCTGGATCTTCTTTTCCTTCTTTATCTCCATGGGTGCCACGGTGGTGGCCAATGCGGTGGTGCCCCTTGATCAGACAAACCAGGGCAACCCCCAGGTGGTGCTCAAACACCTCAGGGTCCAGCGCGTGGTCTCGCTCATTTCCCCCATGCAACTGTACAATGACGCAACGGCCATCATCATCGACCCCACCCGAAAGACCACCCGATCCTTCGTGCTCATGGGGCCCTTGGAGCGGCTCTCATCGGCCCGGTTTGCCAGACCGTTGGATCTCTTCCAGAGCATCTACGTGGTCATCCCCCATATAATCAGCCTCATCGCCATCACGGTGATCTGCTTCGGGGTGTCTTACACCGTGTTCATGAGGCAGGAGATCCGGTCGATGTAGGGGGTTCTCCGCAAAGGGGTTGAAAATTAGTAACTGATTATTTGGGAGTCAGGCTGCAGTTTCACAACGAACTAATGTTCGCTTGTGTGCTGTAGCCTTTCTTTTTTTCAGGGAGCTATAGAAAAGGGAGATCCCTGTTACCTTTTTAAGCTCCAATCGGTCTTACCTGCTCCCATATATTTGTAAGAGCTAGCAAAGGGAGCGAAATTCGTGATATAGAAGCCATTCAAGAGCTCCTTTCTTTTTTCCGAAAACAAGATATGAGGCGCAGCGGAGATTATTGTGATGCAGATTACTGATGAGGTGTGGCAGGTCGGCGGAGGTAATCTAACGGACCCTGCGGATGCTGCCATCTACCTCGTTTGCTTCGGCGGGAAAGCAGGCCTGATCGATGCCGGTACGGGCAGGAGGCATGATAGACTGCGGTCTAATATTGTGGACTGCGGTGTGGAGGCGTCGAAAATCGAGTATCTCTTCTTAACACACTGCCACTATGACCATAGCGGTGGTGCTCTAAGGGCGCGACAGGATTTTGGTTCCGGAATCGTGGCTCACGAATTGGATGCGGTATATCTTGAAAAGGGCGATAATGAGGTTACCGGAGCCCGGTGGTACGGTGCGGTGATTGAACCCTTTCAAATGGACCATAAGATTACCTCCTCCCAAGAGACATTTTCTCTCGGCAACGGCACTATCCAATCCTTCCACACCCCAGGACATTCACCGGGCTCAGTAGTATACCTGGTGGAGTCTGCCGGCAAGAAGATCCTATTCGGGCAGGATGTTCACGGTCCCCTGGATGCCACCCTTTTGTCTGATAGAGAAGACTATATCAGATCGCTTAAATTCCTCCTTACTCTCAAAGCCGATATTCTCTGTGAAGGTCATTTCGGAATCTTCGAGGGCCGCGAAGACATCGAGGATTATATAACGTCGTTTCTCTAACCGCTCTATGTTTCGGCCGTCAGGTCCTGTAACGAGCAGATAAGGCCCTTAGATTCTCTTACTATGAATAAGACCATGAGCCAATGGGTTTCTTTCCTCCAAGGCAGAGCCAACGAGGCCGGCTTTTGCGCGTGGCCTCTGACAGCAATAACTGAGACAATAATGATCCGCTCGGATGTTGCCGATAACACATGTAACACTGATCAGACGAAGAGTCATTTGTCTATTCTTCTCCCTGACCTTATGTACACCTACTAGGAAGGCTGGAGAACTCGGGCTCCATACAATGTGGAAAGTAATCTCAGGCATTTTTCTGGGCTGGACCTTGGGCAGTAATGATGCCGCCAATATCTTCGGTACCGGGGTCGCCGCTAAGATTATTAGGTATCGCACAGCGATTATGCTGACCTCGGTATTCGTGATTCTGGGGGCATTGGCAGAGGGAGAGAAGTGCTTTTCCACGGTGGGGGGGCTTTCTCACTTGACACCTCAGAGCGCGTTCTGCGCTGCACTGGCAGCTGGTATAGTCATGTTCGTCTTAACCTATGTAGCCCTGCCCAGCTCCACTTCCCAGGCGATTATTGGGGCTATCCTGGGGGCCGGGCTGGTTTCAGGAACGCCTGATCTCTCTGTTCTGCTAAAAATCACAGTATGTTGGGTGCTCACCCCGGTAGGCGGCATCGTGTTTAGCTTTGCCCTCTATCACCTGGTCGGATTCTTTATTGCGCGGTATTTCATCAGCCCGCAGAAACGGTCTTTCGTCATCTTCTGGGGCCTCGTATTGGCGGGATGTCTGGGTGCCTATGCGCTGGGGTCTAATAACGTGGCCAACGTCACCGGAGTGTACGTGGGTACGGGTCTGCTCACTCCTTTTGAAGGATTGCTCATCGGTAGCCTCAGCATTGCCGGCGGCGCTATGACGTACAGCAGGAAGGTTATGATGACGGTAGGGAGAAAGATCACTGCCCTTGATGAATATTCAGCATTGATTGCCCAGCTCTCAGGCGCTATCACGGTTGAGATATTCACCCAGGTGGGGGTACCGGTTTCTTCGTCTCAAGCCATTGTAGGGGGAGTCGCCGGAGTCGGTTTGGTGAAAGGCGCCAGAATGGTTAGCAGACGAACAATGCTTGAAATAGTGATTGGATGGGTTTCCACTCCAATTTCGGCTGGTATCATCTCCTACTTTTTGATAGAGTTTTTTGTGTAGGATTACACAGTTTCTTAGGCAAATTGCGATCAACGGCAACACTAATGGGTCATCGTGAACCCAAAGAATTGCCGTGGCTTTAGAAGGAAAGGACTTGGCTCATTTCTGAGAGGGGTAACACTATGTTATTTAAAAAGGAAAAGGCCATAAATGAGCTGATCTTGCGGCATGTTGAAAGCGTGTGGCGGTGTCTCCAGCTTGCACGCGAGACGGTTAAGGAATATCTCAACGATAACCTAGTAGAGTCAAAATCACTGGCACTCAAGGTGGACAAATGTGAAACCGAAGCGGATAGCATTCTGCGCGAGATAATGAGCCGGCTCTACTCGCGTGCCTATCTTCCTACACTCAGATCGGACATCTTTCACCTCATCCAGTATCTCGACAGCTTGGCCAATGCTGCCGAGGCGTGTTGTGATTTTTTCCTCGACCAGCGACCTGATATCCCTGATGGTATGAAACCACGGTTCCTAAGCATCATGGAAAAATCAATCGCATCCTGTGCCCCATTGGGAGAATCGGTCAGCTCGTTTTTCAAGAATGAGGATATCGAAACGATTCGGGAAAGGGCCAAAGAGGTGGGGATTATGGAATCGGCTGTTGACAAAGAGGAGTGGGATATCACCAGGGATATCTTTAAGACCGATCTGGACTACGGCCACAAGATCCACCTGAAACAATGCCTTGAGGGTATCGTGACGATCTCCGACCGGGCCGAAGATACATCAGACCAACTGCAGCTGATCATCATAAAAGGTGGTTTGTGATCAACAGGCTCACCCAAGGGTAGTGCGCAGATTCACCTGTTTGAGGACAGGTCTCGTGCGGTGTGGCTTGAAAATCGAGCATATGAAGGCCCTGCCGTCTGCTCACGGCTATCCTACGGATCTAATGGCATATGCAATGGATTAGGCCCTTTGAAGGCTATTGACAGTCATAACGGTTTCGCCGTGGTCCACTGAGAAGAAATGCTTCTTAAATGCCGGACAGCATCACTTAAAGCGTTAACGGTGTAATCCGCCTCTTCCTCGGTATTTTCCCTGCCAAAGGAGATCCGTATCGATCCCTTTGCAAGCTCTGGGGGCACGCCCATTGCCGTCAGAACATGGGAAGGTTCGGGATCACCGGTTGTGCAAGCCGACCCCGAAGACGCGGCAATGCCTTTGAGATCTAAATGGAGAAGGATAGATTCGGCCTCGACGGAGGCAAAACCGATGCAACTGGTATGGGGAAGCCTTTCTCCCTGAGCGCCGTGGATTGCTACCCCATCAAGCGCTTTTATCAGTCCTGATTCCAGTTTATTTCGCAAGGACTCAACCATTGTCCGGTAGATATCTATTTCATCTATTGCGATCTTTACGGCACGGGCGAAACCTACAACAGCGGCGATATTCTCGGTGCCTGCCCTTAAGCCTCGTTCATGATGCCCTCCCGTAATCATGGGAGATAGCCCAATACCATCTCTCACATAGAGGGCGCCTATTCCCTGGGGTCCGTATATTTTGTGTGAAGAAAGCGCGAGCAGATCGATTTTCAACTCCTCTACCTCCATAACGCGTTTTCCAATAGCCTGAACTGCGTCACAGTGAAACGGAATACCATATTCTCGTGCAATCCTGCCTATTTCCGCAACGGGTTGGATCACACCGGTTTCGTTATTTGCAAACATCACGCTCATAAGAACGGTATCTCTTCTGATGGCCTTCTTGACCTCATCAGGATCAACTCTCCCCTGACTATCTACGGGGAGGTATGTTGCGGAAAAGCCCTCTTTTTCTAAGGCAACACACGTCCTTAAAACGGCATGATGTTCGATGGAGGAGGTGATAACATGCCCTTTTCTTTTCCCTTTTTGATAAGCAATTCCACGTAGTGCCAGATTATCGGCCTCTGTTCCGCCACTCGTGAAAACGATCTCTTCCGGCTTACTACTTATGCCGCTGGCTATTATTTCCCTGGATTCCTCCAATGCCTGCTTTGCAAGACGGCCATAGAAATGCGGGCTGGAGGCATTTCCAAAAACCCCCGTCATATAAGGCCTCATTGCCTCGAAAACCCGCGGATCTAAAGGAGTGGTGGCATTATGATCCAGATATACCCTTCTCATGAATTCGCTCGGCCTCAGCCTTTTCTTTTCTCAAATAATCATGTATGGCCTGCTGCACCGCCTGAACCCCCAGAAGTGAACAGTGCTTTTTGTGCTCCGGTATGCCGCCCAGGGACAAAACTACATCATCGTCTGTTATCATCAGCGCCTCAAGGGCGCTTTTCCCCTTGGCCAATTCCGTGACCATGCTGCTGGTTGCAATGGCACCCGGGCAACCAAAGGACTTAAACTTGATGTCCACAATTCTACCGTTATCAACTCTTATGGAGACCTTCATCTGGTCGCCGCACGTGGGGTCTCCCACAACTGCCTCACCGTCGGGGTTTTCCAATTCGCCCACGTTACGGGGATGCATGAAGTGCTCAATGACAACCTCGTTATAGAAGAGTACGGGCCCTGCAGGAAGCGAATCAGGTGCCGGTGGTTTTTCAGGCAGATCCTGAGAAGACTCCTCGGTCATTTCAATTTCTCCTCTCAACTCACCGTAGGTATAGATCACACTATGGTCATGAAGAACGATACCATCAAATGGTCTCTCTCCATTGCATAGTTCCGGTATTTTACTCAAAACCAGAAACGAGCGGCCCCAGATCACCAGATACTCATCAGAAATACCTGCGTTCTCTATCCGCTTGTTCAGGGATCACAAAGCATTGTCTTGAATGGACATTGGGAAAGGGTAAGCAATCTTGAGCGTTAGGTTCCTTACCGAAAAACCCTCTGGCAGAAGGGGTCCAGGCAATATCCGATTCTACAGCGGGCACGCTTCACCAGGATCACCCATCAGATCTTCTGCTTGGAATCCAGTGAAAATCCAGCCTCGAGAGGGCTGCGGTCACTTCACCAAAGCCAGGAAAAGCAATCCGTACAGGTTTCGATTCTCGCTCTTAGAATTGCTTTCCTTGCCTTTCAATCCCCGCTGCATGTTCCCTAAGCTGCACAGGGTGATTTATCACGGTGTTGCCCTCCGCCATGGCAGATTCTCCCGCTTTGCCCCGAAGCAGCTGTGAAAAGCGAGGGAACGGTGGGCGGTTTGCTATGTATCGGTACGGAAGGCCTTACTTTCAACAGCGACTATGGCCTTCCGGGTGATCCTGCTGGCATGCCTCTACGCCGCTGATCTCTCCTTTCAGATAGGCCTGAACAATATCTCCCGCATTTCCCGTCATCCCGCTCACAACCTCAATTCCCATACCTGCAAACAAGTCGATTGCCCTCGGCCCGATGCCTCCGGCAATCATGACATTTGCTCCCTGTTCACTGATGAATTTCGGAACCATCCCGGGAGTATGGTCATTGTAGTAGGGGTTAGCTATGCTGTCGGCCTTGATTATTTCGTCCCCCTCAAGGTCTAGAATCAGATAGTAAGGGCAGCGGCCGAAATGCTGGCTGATCTGGCCGCCCAGTCCCTGGTTGTCCTCACACGCTACTGCTATTCTCTTCATGTTTTCATGCCTCCTTCATTGATTTCATTTCTCTCATGTCTCGCTGACTCCTCATGCCGGACTCTCTCCCTATTGTGGATAACCCGGTGAAAAGTCATCCCTCTCAAGATCACATCAGCTCCCTGCTACTTTTACCCTCAGGTAAAACCTATCTTCTCGAAGACTCATCTCGTCTCCCCTCATGCTAACCGAGAGCACTGTGCCGTTTTTCACTCCGGCAGGGATCTTGATTCTGAGTCTTTCCGACTGCGATCCTCTCCTTAATTGTATTTCCTTTTCCGTTCCCCAAAGAGCTTCGTTGGGACTCAGAGAAATATCCCACGTAACTGTATCATCCCCCCAAAGGCCAGCGGGATGATCGTGAAAGAATTTCTGCCGATAAAACCCGCCTTTCCTCCGCCCACACCCCCTGCCTCGTGGGCCATAGAAGAACATGCGAGGAATTCCCTCATCACCCCCTACACCAAACTCCCAGAAGAAGCCCTTTGAACTGAAGGTTCTGAATACGTCTTCGGGACGATGCATTCGCCGGAATTGATTCGACCCAAGCCGGTCATACATTCCCTTTTGCCCTTGATCGCTCAATACAGCATAAGCTTCACCTATTTCCTTAAACCTCCCCTCTGCCTGTTTGTCTTCTGGATTTCTGTCTGGGTGGTACTTGAGGGCGAGCTTTCGATAGGCCTTCTTAATCTCCTCTTGGGTGGCGTCACGATGCATCCCCAAGATGCTGTAATAGTCTCTTTTATTCACCTTTTTTAACGATGCCTCAATCCGGAAAACGCTCTTCGGATTTGGCTCCTCACTTTTATACCCTTTGTCTGTTTTTGTAAAGCCTCTTCCAGGTTTCGTTCTTGGATGTAAGATAGTCGGTCAAGGCTTCTCTTAGGGTGTTGGATGCCAAAACCGCACAGTGCGTGCTTTCTTCCGGCAAACCGTCCAATTGCTCCAAGATCATCTCTTTGGTGATTCCATATGCCTCCCTGAGGGTTTTTCCGATGGCCAGTTCACAGGCCATACAGCCGGCGGCGAGAGTGGTAGCGCATCCATTGGTGGTAAACCGGGCGTCTATGATTCTACCGTTTATGATCCTGAGGAAAATTCTTACGGTATCCCCGCAGGGCCCCGTGATCTTTCCATACCCTTGAGGGTTCTCTATCTCCCCCATATACTCGGGATGGAGCCATCTTTCAATAACCTTTTCCGAATAGACCTTGCGGGCATCTTCTATGATGGAGGCCTGAATCTCGTCAATTACCTTGTCAAGATGGTCCGGCATTTCTTTGCTGTGTTCCTTTTCTAGTCTTTTCTGCACGCTCCTCCGGTTGTGCATGGTGGCGAATCACAGCGCTCTTCCCTTCCACAACAGGTGGTTCCGGGGGCGCGGCCACTGTCCGCAAAGGTAAATGCAGAAACCGAGAGTATCTTTTCCAGTTCCGTGCTCCCGCACTGTTTGCAGGCAAGGATATTGTCGTCGGAATATCCCGTGACGAGTATTTCCGATATCTCACCACAATGATTACACCTGTATTCGTAAATAGGCATTGTTTATCCTCCTATAAGCTCGAGATCGCCCCTTCCCAAATCTCCCTGAGGGCCTGGGCGGCCTGGGATCTCCCATCGTACTCGATGACAGTCTGCTTTTGGACCATGGCCTTCGTGAATATGGGATCAAAGGGAATCCTTCCCAAAATGGGCAAACCTCGCTCCTTTGCGTATTGTTCGATAACTCCAGTCATATCCGGATTAAGGTCGTATTTGTTGACACAAATGCTCGCCGGAATCTGAAAATGGTTGGCCAACTCGACCACCCTGTCCATATCGTGATGGCCGGAGAGGGTTGGTTCGGTCACAATCAGTACCGCGGTAGCACCGGCTATTGCTGCAATCACGGGACATGCCAGGCCAGGTGGTCCATCGGTGAGAATGAGGCCCAGGCCTCTTTTCTTTGCGAGCTCTCTTGCCTCCTTACGGGTGAGCGTTACCAGCTTTCCGGAATTATCCTCGGCAATGCCGAGTCTGGCATGAACCATGGGCCCGCAGCGGGTCTCCGATATGAACAGTTCGCCGCAGGTCTTTATGGGGAAATCAATTGCCTTCGCCGGACAGAAATAGACACAGACTCCGCATCCTTCACACTCAATTGGATCAACTGTAAAGCCGGGGCTAATGGCGTGAAACCGGCAAAGGTCTCTGCACAGGCCACATTCAGTGCACCTATCGGGGTCTATTATGGCCCTATGGCCCTCTTGAAAATCCTGCCGCTTTCGTATCTCCGGCTCGAGGATGAGATAGAGATCGGCGGCATCCACATCAGCATCGCACAGGACCTTATCGGTGGCCAGAGATGCAAAGGCACCCAGCAAACTGGTCTTGCCGGTTCCGCCCTTTCCGCTTATGACAATAAGCTCCTTAATGTCATGATTTCCTTGCATGGTTTTTGATTTCCTCGTAAAGCTGAACGAATCTGTCTTTCCAGTCAGGCAGCTCTTCCACCAGAAGCTTTCCGTTGGAGTAGATCTGCGCTATGAGGCGGTCAAAGGGTATCTCCATGAGAATGGGGATATTCTCCTGGTCGGCATACTCAGTAACCCCGGTATCCCCGAGATCAGAGCGATTTATGATGATGCCATGGGGGATACCGAGGATCTTCACCATGCCGACGGCGAGCTTGAGGTCATTCAGGCCAAACGGGGTTGGCTCGGTCACCAGGATCACGAAATCGGTGCCCTTTACCGAACTGATCACCGGACATGAGGTCCCCGGCGGGGCATCAATGATGTTTATCTTTTCCGGTTGCACGGCAGCCCTGACCCTGTCGATCAGGGGAACAGCCATCACCTGCCCTACAAAGAGACGTGCATGGGCAAATTCAAGGCTGTCTCTGTTGCCGCTCTCGAAGATCCCCATTTCTTTGTCTATTTCGGTAATGGCATCTTCGGGGCACACCTCCACACATCCACCACAGCTGTGGCACAACTCGGGGAAGGTTAAGATCGTCTTGCCCACCACAACGATGGCCTGGAATTGACAGATCTCCTGGCATCGCCCGCACAGGGTGCATTTGTTCATATCCACCTGCGGGACTTTCGTGCTAACCCTTTCAGTGCGGTTAATGGTCGGCCGGATAAAAATATGGTCATTGGGCTCCTCTACATCACAGTCCAGGAGTCTTGCCTTGGAGCCGAGGGCTACTGCCAGATTAGTCGCTATGGTTGTCTTCCCGGTTCCACCCTTTCCGCTTGCTATGCTTATGATCATTTTCTTCTTTGTATTTTGTGAGCAATCAGCCTTCAGCCCCAAGCTCTTAACTTGATAATTCCCTGCAGCTTGTCGAAGCGAAGAGTAGATCCCGACAAATCGGGGCTGCAGGGTTACGACATAGTGCCTCCCCCTTGATGGGGGAGGTTAGGTGGGGGTGATAAAATGTCTGGTCACCCTCCCCTTTATCCCCTCCCATTAAGGGAGGGGACTTTGACATTGGATACCCTGCAGCTTGCTGCAGGGTGGTTCATTTCGTAAGTTCAGCAACCCTATTTACAATCTTGGTGAAACCGATTGTATAGGGCATATCTTTCTTGTCCATCCACTCTACCGTACCATTGTCGCCTTCCAGCACGATATCCGGTTCCAACGGGAGGCTGCCCAGTAGTGTAAGGCCCGCCTTCTTGGCGGTTAGCATCCCGCCATTTGTCTTATACAGATCAATGGTCTTTCCGCAGTGGGGACAGATTAAACCACTCCCATTTTCTATCAACCCGAGAATCTCCATATGTACCTGACGGCAAAAATTGATGGATTTTCGCACGTCCGCAAGGGAGATCTCTTGAGGGGTGGTGACGATGATTGCCTTGGTGTCAGGGATAACTTGGGCTATCGTCAAGGGCTCATCTCCGGTGCCGGGAGGGCTGTCGATAATGAGATAGTCCGAATTAGTCCAGGCGATATCGGCGATAAACTGCTTGATCACCCCGATTTTCAGGGGGCCCCTCCAGATGGTAGCGGCATCCTTGTCTCCAAGGAGCGACTCTATGGACATAACCTCCATATTGGGCAGATACTGCAGCGGAATTGCTTTGTTGCCTTCAGGAGATGATAGTATATTGCCTTGAAGGCCAAGCAGGCGTGGAATACTCGGTCCGTGCAGATCCACGTCCATCAGCCCTACACGGAAACCTTTCCTGGCGAGAGCAACTGAAAGATAGGCGGCGATGGTGCTCTTCCCAACACCACCTTTTCCGCTCATTACTAATAGTTTATGCTTGAATCCCTTAAGCTTTTCTCGTATCTCCGCATCCTGGGCCTCCATCATGGCCCTTCGATCCTCAGGTGCTTCTCCTCTTGCGTGTTGCTGTTGTGCCATTGTGATACTGTTCCTCCTTAATGATCTCGGCAAAACGAAGGCTCTAGCCTTCGTGCCACTCACACTATCCTCTTCACCCCATCGCATATCATTTGCAATGAGCGGATATCTTGTGTATCGATTATGTGTTGTGCCGACTACTTAGCCGCTTTTTGTAGTTCTTTGACCCTGGCATCTATCTGGTCCATTTGTCCCTTGAGCATTTGGGCTTGGTCCCGTAAGAATGCTATCTCCTGCTCAGGGGGCATGGGCGGACCAAATGGTGACATCCATGGTTCTCCAAATCCTCCCGGAGGCGGATAATAGGGCGGCTGTCCCATTCCTCCGTAAGGATATCCCCAGGGCCCTGGCATGGGATAACCCATTCCCACAGGCGGCCCCCAAGGGGAAAACCATCCCCCGTAAGGATTATATCCAAAATACATATCTCTCTCTCCTTTCTATGCGTTATAGATTACTCTCTACCAAAAACTCTGCCCCTTCCCATTCCAAATCCCCTTCCGTAAGGCATAAAAAATCCGCTTCATGCCTTACACGGTCGTTTCGATGCAGCAGCCTTGAATTCTTGATCCTTCAAGGCTGCTCTTATAGCCGAATTCTCCGGTTTATCACCACCGTCTTCCTCTGCCGAAGCCTCCGCCGAAGCCTCCGCCGAAGCCTCTGCCGAAGCCTCTGCCGAATCCTCTGCCGAAGCCAGATGGACCGTAAGGATAGGCTCCGGACGGAGGATAATAACCGCTTCCGTAAGGTGGTGCAGAACCGTAAGGGCTGCCGTACGGATAGGCACCCATAAAGGGCTGTCTTACCCCTCCATGGTAGGGATTGCAAGACCCCCGACCTCCTCCGGTCATCGGGCCCATTCCGCGGGGCCCTGTACCATCAAAT
>DATKZQ010000067.1:0-8655 GCA_035527895.1 Desulfatiglandales bacterium | reverse complement strand
GGGCAGGCGCCCAGTGATTTTCCCGAGTTTGCCACCTTTCTGGTCGAGTGCGGCATCGACTCGATCAGCCTGATACCCGACACCGTGGTCAAGACACGGCTGGCCATTGCCAAGAAGGAGGAGGAGCTGGGGGTACGGCTGGAGCAATAACAAGCAGGGGTAACATCATGAAAGACAAGGTAACAATTATTATAGCAGACGATCATCGGATCTTCCGGAAAGGGCTCAAGGCCCTGCTCTCGGAAAAGGATAACATCCAGGTCATGGCAGAGGCCGACGATGGGGACCAGGCCTTGGAGATGGCCCGGAAGTACAAGCCCAAGATCGTCATCATGGACATCGGCATGCCCAAGATGGACGGCATTGAGGCAACCCGGCAGATCAGAGAGCGGCTCCCTGAAACCGAGGTCATTATCCTCTCGATGCACGCCAAGAAGGCCTATATCGATCAGGTGCTACAAGCCGGTGCCAAGGGATACGTGCTCAAGGACTCGGATGAGGAAAACCTCATCGCCGCCATCAACACCGTGTACAACGGCGGCTTCTACTTAGACTCTCCCATTGCCGATCAGGTCCTCTCCGACTACTTCGGCGGTTCCACCAGACGGGAACTCAAGGAACAGGCCGATCCCCTTTCGGAGCGGGAAAAGGAGGTCCTCAAGCTCTTGGCCGAGGGACACTCCAACCAGGAGGTGGCCGATATCCTCTGCATCAGCAGAAAGACGGTGGAAAACCACCGTGCCCACATTGTGCGCAAGACCGGGGTGCAGGGACAGGTGGGCCTCACCAAGTATGCCGCCCGTATCGGGCTCATCAACCTGGATCTGTGGGACTAGAACCGCTCCCGCCATCACTTTCATAGGTAGTTCGCCCTAATTCAGCTTGGGAGGCGCATCACAAAAACTACCCCCGCATAAAAATGGGGGTGGTTTTTTTGTTTTTGAGTGCATCACCTTATTGAAATCATGGCGAGAAGAAAATACAGTGCCTTGCGGCGGGAAATACAGGATTCACCTGATCGCCTCCTTTTGTCCAACGTGTTAAGTCTACGATAATTCCATTTTCCAAGCTTTACTGTCGAGCACGATCCGAGAAAGAATATCCAATCAGACGAAAGGTTGGTTCTCACATAAAGCATTTGACAACTCAAGGATCACGGGGTTATAGATACCAGCAATCGATCTAGGCAAGTATTTCATATTCTAAGGAGTTGCTATGCTAGAAATACGGTGGCACGGAAGGGGCGGACAGGGCGCGGTTACGTCGGTAGAGATGCTCGCGCTCACCGCCATCGGAGAGGGAAAATACGCCCAGGGCTTTCCCAGTTTCGGCCCTGAGAGGAGAGGGGCTCCGGTAGCAGCATTCAACCGGATTGATGACAAACAGATAAAGATCAGATCGGCCGTTTACAATCCGGATGCCGTGGTCGTCCTTGACTCGAGCTTAGTCGCCCTGGTCAATGTGACTGAAGGCTTAAAGCCAGACGGCGCACTCATCGTCAACACGTCAAAATCGCCCCAAGAGCTGAAAAAGGAACTCAACTTCAAAGGCAGAGTGGCCACGGTAGATGCTTCGAAAATAGCCTGGGAAGAATTGGGAGTTCCGATTACGAATACGACGATGTTGGGGGCCTTGATTAAAGTCCTCGGTATTGTGAAGCTGGATTCGGTAAAGGAACCCATGGAGCACAGGTTCGGGAGGATCGCGCAGAAGAATCTGGCTGCCTTGAAAAGGGCACACGACGAGGTCAGGATCACGTAAGGTTGAAATTAAGGTTGAGGTAGTTTGATGGCGGATAAGAAAGGACCAGAAACCTGGCAAGAGATCAATCCGGGGTGCATGGTATTCATACCTGGGAATGCAAGGGAATACCATACCGGAAGCTGGAGGGCTCAGAGGCCCGTATATGATAATTCGAAATGCATCAAGTGCGGTATTTGCTACATTTTTTGTCCTGAAGGGTGCATTTCACAAGATGCCGAAGGATACTTTGTGGCAGATCTTGATTACTGCAAAGGCTGTGGCATCTGTGCCCATGAATGTTGGCCGGGCGCCATAACAATGGTTGAGGAGGGCTAGGTAATGGCTAAACGAATTGGCATGGAAATAGCTCTTGCGGCCGCGGAGGCGGCAGCGCTGTGCAATCTCGATGTAGTGGCTGCATATCCCATTACGCCCAACACGCATATTCCAGAGCACCTATCGGATATTGTCGCCGACGGCAGGATTGATGCCGAGTTTATTTGCGTTGAATCAGAGCATTCTGCATTGAGCGCCTGTTGCGGTGCCTCGGCAACCGGTGCACGGACATTTACGGCCACGAGCTCGCAGGGTCTTCTTTTCATGGGTGAGATCATGCCGATCGTATCGGCCATGCGCCTTCCTGTGGTGATGGCCATCGGCAACAGGGCGTTATCAGGTCCCATTAACATATGGAATGATCACAGCGACATCATGTCACAGCGAGACACGGGCTGGATTTCGCTTTTTGCAGCAGATGGGCAGGAAGTGATAGATATGATCATTCAGGCCTTCAAGATCGCCGAGCACAGAGAGGTCATGCTTCCCGTGAATCTCAATCTGGACGGTTTTCAGCTCACCCATGTGGTAGAGCCCATGCTGTTCCCCGATCAACAAGAAGTTGACGAGTTCCTCCCTGTATACAAACCCTATGCGGCCCTTCATCCCGACCATGTGGTTTCCATGGGAACTCTGGGTGCACCGGATATTTTTAGTGAGGCCATGAAGGCCAAAGACGAGGCCCTTATAAACTCCAAGAAGATCATAGTGCAGGTCTGGAAAGAGTGGGAAGAGAAGTTCGGCCGCACGTATGAGCCCATAGAGGCCTACAAAACCGAAGGGGCCGAGGTGATACTGGTCACCATGGGTTCCATGGGCGACACGGCAGAAGTTGCCGTCGACGAGTTGCGCAAAAGGAAAATGCCTGCCGGGCTATTGAGGTTAAAGCTTTGGAGACCCTTTCCCAGTGAGGAGTTACGAAAGGCCGTTAAGGGCGCAAAGGTTCTGGCCGTGATGGACAGGGCCATTTCCTTTGGAAGTGCATCAGGGCCCCTGGGGGCGGAGACTCGAGCTTCCTTGTACGGCGAGGCGGACTGCCCCGTGGTTGTTAATGATATTATCGGCCTGGGTGGACGCGATGTCACCGTGGGAGATTTCATCCAGATTATCGAAACCGCAGCTCAGGCGAAGAAGGGCAAACCCGAAAGAGGGTATGAAATCTATGGAGTGAGGGGATCATGAGTATTGTAGAAAGTTTTGACCTCTATGCACCAAGGTTGGTGGATAAAGGGG
The DNA here is from genome assembly GCA_035527895.1 of Desulfatiglandales bacterium. Classification (GTDB taxonomy): domain Bacteria; phylum Desulfobacterota; class DSM-4660; order Desulfatiglandales; family B25-G16; genus JADFWK01. Next base: position 5,343 of record DATKZQ010000067.1, on the reverse strand, counting down.
AATACTTTAGCGCCGGGCACCGTGCCTGCCAGGGATGTGGGGAGGCGCTCGCCGTTCGCTTGATGTGCAAGGCCCTTGGCAAGGACACGGTGATTGCCAATGCCACGGGCTGCATGGAGGTGATTTCGAGCATGTATCCAACTACGGCATGGAAACTGCCTTGGATACATGTGGCATTCCCCAACGCCGCTTCAGTGGGATCGGGTGTTGAGGCTGGTTTGAAAGTGCTGCGGCGGAAAGGAAGGATTGCGGATCGGGATGTAAAAACCGTGTGTATCGGAGGAGATGGCGGTACCGTTGACATAGGGTTTCAGGCGCTCTCCGGTGCAATGGAGCGAGGCCATAATCTGCTGTATGTCTGCTTCGACAATGAGGCATATATGAATACCGGGATTCAGCGTTCCGGCGCTACACCCTTCGGAGCTTCCACCACCACGGACCCTGCCGGCTTGGCCAGTTTTGGGAAGAAGGCATGGAAGAAGAATGTAGCTGAGATAATGGTGGCCCACAACGTGCCGTATGTCGCCACCGCCTGTCACAGTTACCCTCTCGATTTCATGAACAAGGTCAAGAAGGCAAGAAAGATAAAAGGACCGAGCTATATCCACTGTTTATCGGTCTGCCCCACCGGATGGAGGCTTCCCCCGGAGCAATGCATCAAGGCAGGGCGAATGGCGGTCCAGACGGGCGTCTTTCCGCTTTATGAGGTGGAAGACGGGAAATACAGGATAACGGTTGAAATTCCTAAAAAACTGAGACCAGTAGAGGATTATATAAAAATTCAGGGTAGGTTCCGTCATCTTGCTGAGGATGAGATAAAGACGTTCCAGGAGAGGGTGACTCAGGAGGTCAATAAGCTACTCGATAAGGTAAATTGCTTACATTCCTGGTCGGATTTAAAGGAATAATACTTAGGATAAGGTGGCTTGAGAATGGGAAAAGTTATATTTAGCAGTTGGAGCGGCAAGATTGTAGATAACAGAAAGGGTAAGACACCTAAGGCTTCTAAACCAGCAGATATTACATTTCCTAAACCCCCGGAAGAGGAAAAGGTATTGGCCCTTATAGGATGGAACGGCCTTGTGGTGATGAATCCAGAGGCGGATATCCTATCCCTTACACTGCATTATTTAGAGCAGATAAGGAAACTTTCATGTGGTGAGTGTTCTGTCTGTATGATTGGGATTGATAAGCTCTTGCATATTATGAGGCAGATGGACGAAGGGAAGGGAAGTAAGGCGGATATTGCCGAGATGAAAGCTATTATCAAGCAGGTATCTGTCAACAGCAAGTGTGGCTTTGGCCAGTCTGCGCTTTTTCCCGTATTGGATGCTATCAAATATTGCAAATCCGATTTTCTAGCCCTCATCAAGGGGGAAAGGGGGCTGGAGGACAAGGATTATTCATACGCTGTAACAGCCCCCTGTATGGATACCTGTCCGGCAGGCCTCGACATTCCGGGTTACATTGAACTGATCAGGAATAATAAGTTCGAAGAGTCTCTCTCCCTCATTCGTGAAAACTGCATCCTTCCAGGTGTTGTGGGGCGGGTATGCACCCGTCCCTGTGAGGATGCCTGTGTGCGCAAGGATATAGATGAGCCTGTGTCTATCAGGTTACTAAAAAGGGCAGCAGCGGACTATGACTTACAGCATGGTGGGAGTTCTCTTAACGGCCCGCAAAAGGAGAGGGAAGAGAGGATCGCAATTATTGGTGCCGGGCCAGCAGGACTTGCCGCCGCTTATAATCTTCGGTTAATGGGTTATGGTGTGACCATCTTCGAATCATTGCCTCATGCTGGTGGAATGGCTGCTGTGGGCATACCTGAATATCGTCTGCCCAGGGACATTCTCAATCATGAGGCAGGCCTTATCAAGCGGACAGGGGTTGAGATAAAGGTAAACGCCAAAGTGGAAAAGCTAAGCCTGAAGGATCTGAAAAAAAGGGGGTATACTGCGGTATTTGTTGCCGTTGGTGCCCATAGAGGGACTAAGATTGGTGCCGAGGGGGAAGATAAAGGATATGAAGGTTTTGTTGATGGTGTGGAATTTTTAAGGAATTTGAACCTTGGCAAGAAGGTTCAGCCTCGAAAGAAGGTAATCGTCATAGGCGGAGGCAATACCGCTTTGGACTGTGCCCGTAGTTGTACCAGAATCGGCTTTGACGATGTGGAGATCATCTACAGAAGGTCGAGGGTCGAAATGCCAGCGAGTGACGAAGAGATAGAAGAAGCGGAAAAGGAAGGTGTGAAGTTTAACTATCTTATGACTCCTTTAAAGATACTGGCAAAAGACGGAAAGGCCACCGGTGTAGAATGTATCAAAATGAGGCTTGGAGCGCCTGATGAAAGCGGAAGGAGAAGGCCTGTTCCGATTAAAGGTTCCGAGTTCACTATGGATACCGATATGATCATACCGGCCATTGGTCAACGCCCCGAACTCCCGGTGATCCCTGATACGGAGAAGATTGAGATCACAAAGTGGGGGACCATAAGAGCGGATCCTATCACGTACATGACCGATGTTGAAGGTGTGTTTGCCGGGGGAGACTGTGTTACTGGCCCGGCAATCCTGATTGATGCACTGAATACGGGGAACCGGGTTGCCAAAAGTATTGACTGTTATTTGCAGGGTCGCAGTCTCACCGGGGGGATTTCCTTTGAAGGCGCTGATTTAAAGAGGCAGATGGGCCGGGGGTTCACAGTAAGGGTGCCGGCTCAAGATGTTGATTTTCTCGATGTGAAAAAAAGGGCGGGCAGCTTTGAAGAGGTAGAGGGTGGATTTGGTGCTGTGGAGGCCATACGGGAGGCCCAGCGCTGCCTGAGATGCTACAGAGTTGTGGTGTGGGAAAAAGCCCCATAGAAATATCATAAGCAAGAGGTTTGGAATGGTTACTATAGTAATAGATGGGCATAAGGTTAAAGCAAAAGAGAGTTCGACCATACTGGAAAATACTCAGGAGTTGAACATAGATATTCCCACCCTTTGCTATCACATGGATCTCAGCCCCTTTGGGGCCTGTCGCCTCTGTGCTGTAGAGGTAAAAACCAATGGAAAATGGCAACTTGCAACATCCTGCAATACACCTGTGGAAGAGGGGATGGAGCTTCGAACCGACTCGGCTCTGCTGCAGGAGAGCCGGAAGTTAACTGCGGAATTTCTCTATTATAGATATCCGACAACAGAGGCGGTAAGGGAAGTCGCGAGAAAGTTGGGAGTGCAGACCCCCGTGGAAAAGGGTGAAGGCCACGATTGTATTCTGTGCGGCTTATGTGTGAGGACATGCCGGGAGATTGTTGGTGTCAGTGCCCTTACGTTTCAGGACAGGGGGCTTAATCGTAATATTGATGAGCCGAAAATTGAATACGATCCAAATACGTGCATAGGATGTGGGGCCTGTGCTTATGTATGTCCTACTGGCTATGTGCAGATGGAAGCGGTCGATGACAAGAGGATTATCTGGAATAAGGTCTTCAAGATGGCTGCCTGCAATGTATGTGGAAGCTTCTTCGCCCCTGAGGACCAGCTCCGTTACATTAGCAGGATCACGGGTGTGCCATTCAGCGAGCTTACCATCTGTACGAGTTGTCGCTAAGATCACCACAAATTCGACTCACGAATATGTTTAGTACTGACAGAGGGGGAAACCTGGTGAGCTCAAACCGATTACGAGATGCTTCCCCCTGGGGCTCGTCTGTTAGGGTGGGCTGCTGGTGGATGCACTTTCGGCGTTGGGCAGAAGGGAAATAACATGGACTGCATTTTTTGCAAGATTGCCAAGGGAGAGATACCTGCAATAAAGGTATTGGATGAAGAACTGGTCCTCGCCTTTATGGATATCAATCCCTCGAGTCGCGGCCATCTGCTGGTTATTCCAAAACGGCATGCCGAGAATATCTTCGAGATCTCAGAGGGTGATCTGTCAGCGGTTACCAGCGCGGTAAGACGGTGTGCCACTGCAGCAAAAGAGGCGCTCAAGGCCGAGGGCATAACCGTGCTTCAGCTCAACGGCAAGGCATCTGACCAGCTGGTTCCCCATCTTCATGTACATATCATGCCTCGATGGGAGAACGATGGGCTCACCGTATCCAATTGGGAGATGAAACCAGGGGATATGGATGAGTTAAAGGATATTGCCGACAAGGTGAAGGAACAACTGCCCCCATCTTAGAGGATGAACTCGATAGAGGCCAACCGTTTCATCTCTGCGATGTTCGTCAGGTCAAAGGAGATCGGGGTAATAGTTATCCGGTTTTCCCCGAGGGCCTTTGAGTCGCTCTCCGAGATGCTCTCCTCGACGGATTTCTCATAGGCCAGCCAATAATAGACATTCCCTCGCGGGTCGTTCCTTTTTTCATACTTGTCACGATGTCTGGCCAGTTCCTGAGGTACAAACGATATACCCGTAATCTGATCTTCCGGTAGAGCCGGTATGTTTACATTGAGGGCTATTCCTTGGTTCAGCCCGTTTTTTTTGACAAAGTCTATTAACCTGCGGGAAAACCGGGCGGCAAAACGGTAGTCCGGATTCTTTTTGGTATTCAGCGAAATTGCGATGGAGGGAATACCCAGGAAGGCTCCCTCAGTTGCCGCGGAAACTGTCCCCGAATAGAGGATATTTATTCCCACATTGGCCCCCGGATTGATTCCCGAGAGGATCATGTCCGGCTTCTGCTCCATGAGCTCATGGACAGCGATCTTAACACAGTCCGCAGGAGTACCGCTTACCCCAAAGCCAAAGAAGTCGCCATTCCTCATGAGCCGTCTCACCCGTAATGGGTTCGACAGGGAAATGGCGTGACCAACTGCGCTCATCTCTGTCTCAGGAGCGACCACGGAGACCTCGAAATCACCCTTCAATTCCTCATGGAGGGCCACAAGGCCCTCGCCTAAGATACCATCATCATTGGTTAATAGTATTTTCATGTTCACCTTCCGCACTATCTATACAATATCGTAAAACAGAATAAAAGATATAAAGTTGACGGGTTGTAGGTTGAGAGTGAGACGTCGATAGAGCTCTCAATGCAGGTCATGAACTAACCTGACTTACAACCAGCGAGCCCTCCTTTCCTGTTTGAGGACAGGGCATTTTATGCTTGAAATATTGTCTAGACTGACGGATAGTTTTTAAGTGAAGGCTATCATTTGGATCCATGTTCTGATTCTGATCAGCCGGAGATCCCGAAATCCGTGCAATCGCCGGTTTGTGGAGCCAAAAGATAGCAATTGCACCACATGATCGAGGCAAGTCGAGGGGGATACCGCACATGGAGCTGACGCGAAGAGCATTCTGCAAACTTATGGGTGTCATCAGCATCTGTGGTTGTTTTCCCGATCCCTG
>DATKZQ010000066.1:0-31049 GCA_035527895.1 Desulfatiglandales bacterium | reverse complement strand
GCGATCACGAGCCCTTCCTGGGGTTTCTCCTTGGCGGTATCGGGGATGATGATGCCACCTTTGGTCTTCCCTTCCTCTTCCACTCGCTTGACAACGACGCGGTCGTGTAACGGTTGGATGTTCATGGTGTTGATCCTCCTTACTGATTTATTTAATATTCACGACAGATTAGTTTAATAATGCATAAAACAGAAATGTCAAGCCCTCCTGCCGAAAAAATGCTCCGTCCGAGGCTGGCGCCAGAATCATGAATGTAGGAAGGCCAATGGAACATGAGGGTACCTACCATAAATTCTTTATTGATGCAAGAAGGTTATTGTTTTGTTTATTAGGTGCCCATCTTCTTTTTCGTGTCAAAGTTTTGGCATTCAGCTCGATTTTTCATCTCCCGCTGGTGCCCTCTGAGCCGAAAAGCCTCTTGGCGGTTTCAACAAATGACCTATCTTAATGAATTAACTTAGGTTTTTCGATTATTGCTTTAATTCCCCAGAATAGTGATGAGCATCTATTCTTCTTTGAATGGTGATGGTAAGGGATATGAATAACTTCTTTTGCACTTGACCCGGTCGAGCCTAACAGCATGGGCTTCTTCAGTGTCAAAAAAAGACATCCAGATCCCAGGTAACGAAGTAATTTCGGAGTGAGGTCAATAATCGCAAGAATCCTTTTGGCTATAGCATGAGTTCCCGTTGTCCTTTTAAGTTTGGCACGGGTATTGCTAAATAGATAACAAGAATAATTCTGAGTTAAGATCGAAGCATACAAACCAATGCGTCAGGTGAGCACATCACTGTACCGGGCCTTGCCTTTTGTGCCCGTAAGAACTTGAGGCCCTTTTTTAGAGGTGCTTCCCCCACGAGAAAGAGATTTCTTGACTTAGGTTTTTAATATAATTAAGCTGATTTCTGCTAAGGTTATTTTGTGGAATGACGAAAAGGATAGTTATAGAAAACTAATGTAAGGGAAAGACTCGGGAGGATAGAGCATGCCTACTTATATCTGGGCCGGCAGGACAAAAAAGGGACGTGTCATAAAGGGGCAATTGGATGCTGTTGATGAAAGAATAGCCAGGATACAGCTCAAGCGAAGAAACATCGATGTTGCGAAACTCAAGCAAAAACCCAAAGATATCTTCGGAAAAGTCTCATTTCTTCAGCCAAGGGTTACCGCCAAGGATATAGTTGTATTTACCAGACAGTTTTCCACCATGATCGATGCCGGCCTTCCCCTTGTCCAGGGTTTAAATATGCTCGCGGAACAGTCACAGAACAAGACCTTCAAACATATTCTCACCCAGGTGACCAGAAGCGTGGAGGGTGGCTCCACCTTAGCAGATGCCTTAGGCAAGCATCCGAAAGTATTCGATTCCCTCTTTGTGAACCTGGTTGCAGCCGGGGAGGTCGGAGGTATTCTCGACACTATTTTGCAGCGACTCGCTGCCTATATTGAAAAGTCAGAAAAGTTGAAATCACAGATTAAAGGCGCTCTCACCTATCCTGCAGTTGTGGTAGGCATCGCAGTTATCGTCATCGCCGTCATAATGATCTTCGTTATTCCCGTTTTTCAAGATATGTTTTCCAGTTTTGGAAAGGCGCTGCCAGGACCCACCCAGTTGGTGGTCAACATGAGCAATTTTAGCAAGAACAATATCCATTGGATGATCCTTGGCGTGATCATTTTCGCTTTCGCTTTCAGGAGATATCGGGGAACAGCTTCTGGAAGAAGAAGGGTGGACAATATTCTGTTGAGAATGCCCATTATTGGTGAGCTCATCAGGAAGGTAGCGGTTGCAAGGTTTACGAGAACGCTGGGCACGATGATCAAAAGCGGAGTCCCTATTCTGGACGCCTTGGACATAACCGCCAGGACAGCAGGGAACGTAATTGTAGAAGAGGTGATTTTAGACGCGAGAGCAAGTATCGCTGAAGGGCAGACGATTGCTGAACCTCTATCCGAGTCGATTATCTTCCCCGGTATGGTAACTCAGATGATTTCAGTTGGAGAGTCAACAGGCGCCTTGGACGCTATGTTAGAAAAGATAGCGGATTTCTACGATGACGAGGTCGATGCTACGGTTGCTGCCATGACGTCCATGCTGGAACCACTCTTGATGCTGTTTTTGGGTGGCTCAATTGGAGGTCTTGTCATTGCAATGTACCTTCCCATATTCCAGATGGCTGCGGCGATGGGCTAACCTTCAAAAACAATGGCCAACACAGATCCAGACGCCTCACCTGAGCAGACCCCCTCTCGGCTTCACCTGTTGATGTTTCTGAGGGTGACCCTCGTATCACTTCTCTTGGGCGTGGCCGTTATTATTCAGGTACGGGAAACGAGGACCTTTTTTGGCCACATTGTCAATGCCCACTATTTCCTTATTGCCGCAGTCTATGTCCTCACCTTCACCTATCTCATTGTATTCAAATACGTGAAGAACCTTGCCAAGTTTGCATACTTTCAAATCCTTCTGGACACCGTTTTCATAACAGCTATCATCTATACTACAGGTGGGATTGAGAGCATGTTTTCCCTCCTGTATCTCCTGAACATAATTTCAGGAGGCATTATCTTATATCGCCGGGGGGGGGTAATGGTTGCCTCCTTCAGCACCATACTCTATGGCGCACTTCTCGATCTCAGCTACTATGGATTGATCAGCCCGATGGGGTCCGATTCCTCCTATGGTTTTAGCTACCAGAGCGGCGATATCTTCTACCGGATACTTGTCAATGGGGCAGCCTTCTATTTGACGGGGTTTTTGAGTAGCTTTCTCTCCGAGCAGACGCGGAAGAGCGAGACTGAACTCAAGGCGAGACAGAAGGATATAGCCGATCTGGAGATACTGAATGAAAACATAATACAGAGTATTTCCTCGGGACTTGTCGCATTGGATGAACACAGCCGAATCATGGTGTTCAATAGGGGGGCCGAAACCTTATTCAATATCGACTCCAAAGACGCCATCCAGAGGAATATTCACGAGGTGATCCCCTTCATACAGCCATACCTCGACAGCAACAACCCAAATAAGATCGATCAACTTACGTACAAAGGCAATAATGGCACCCGGCTCGACCTGTTGCTGAACATTTCGCCTTTAGCCGACCAGGACGGAAGCAAGAAAGGAGAGATACTCTTCTTTCAGGACACAACCCGCATGAAGGAGATGGAGCGGGAGGTAAAGAGAATGGAAGACCTGGCCATGCTCGGTGAGATGGCAGCTGGTATCGCCCATGAGATAAGGAATCCGTTAGCATCGATAAGTGGTTCAATACAGGTCCTAAACGATAGCCTGTCAAGAGAAGATGCCCTCATTAATGAAAGGTTGATGGATATAATTTCCAGAGAGATAAGCCGATTGAACCATATGGTCAATGATTTCTTACAGTTTGCTCGACCCCAAAATAGCGAGATTGAACGGTTCGATCTTAACCAACTCATTAATGATACACTCTTCATCTTTCAAAACAGCCAGAGCTGGTCCTCTCAGCTAGAGGTGGAAAAAGAATTTTCAACCCCCTTGGAGATTGCTTCAGATCCGCGAGAGTTAAAACAGGTGTTATGGAACATCTTCCTTAACGCGTCTGAGGTCATGCCCAAAGGCGGGGTGATCCGCGTGAGTACGGAAAGGATAGACCATTCCGATAGATCGGGAACCACCCGCGGGTCAGTGCGCATAAGGGTGGAGGATAACGGACCTGGAATTAGCCCGAAGGTTGTCAAAGACATGTTTAAGCCTTTTTCTACAACCAAAAAGGGGGGCTCCGGTCTTGGCTTGGCAATAGTCAAGAGGATTGTGGAGGGCCTGGAGGGTGAAGTTTCAGGCGAAAACCTTGCTCAGGGCGGGGCGGTCATAACCATTATCCTACCTCCCGAACTAAAGGAGTGGCCAAAGGAATCAGTCGAGGAAGACTGAGCGCTTACCGGGAAGTGCCTTTTCCACATATGACAGAGAGCGCAGGCATTGAGTAAGGCCTTGGTCGCAACAGCTTCGATGGAACGGAATCTCGTTAGCGAAAGCAAGACCTCTTTTTTGTTGTCTTCAGTCTCGAAACCCCCACCTTGAAAGCACATCGTGCACCCCCCGAAACTATTCCTTGAACGAAAATCCATTCGTGCTTATAATCCGTTGAACAGATTATTAGCTTAACTCCGCAGAATAATGATGAGCGACTATTCTGCTTGACGTGACACAAGCAAGGGCTATGGATATTTGGCAATACGAATGGTTTTCGAAAATACTGCGACCGAGTCGGTATCTGGGTGGGGAGATAAACGCCGTCACCAAAGACCCTGGCGATGTTGCCGTTACAATAGCGTTGGCCTTTCCCGATGTTTATGAAATAGGGATGTCCCATAGCGGCCTCAAGATCCTTTATCACATCCTCAATGGGGAGAACTGGCTTTCAGCAGAGAGGGTCTTTGCCCCCTGGGTTGATTTGGAGGCTGAGCTGAGAGCGAGAGACCTTAACCTCACCTCGCTGGAGTCGGGGAGACCGCTCGGTGATTTTGATATCATTGGTTTCAGCCTGCAGCATGAACTCTGTTACACGAATGTTTTATCCATGCTCGATCTTGGGCACATACCTCTTCTGTCAGGGGAGAGAAAACCTGGTGACCCACTGATCATTGCAGGGGGTCCCGCATGCTTTAATCCGGAGCCTGTGGCCGGGATTTTTGATGCCATAGTCGTTGGTGATGGTGAGGAAACAGCGCTTTGGATCTGTGAAAAGGTACGAGAGTGGAAACTGCAAGGGTCGACAAGCAAGCTTGAGCTGCTCAGGGAGCTCTCAACGTTGAAGGGCATTTATGTGCCATCTTTCTTTGAAGTTCGCTACGGTCAAGGGGGGGTGGTCTACTCGATAGAGGCTTTGGAGGCGGGATATACGGCTGTTGAAAAAGCCTTGGTGCCTGATATTAACTCATACCCCTTTCCATCCCGGCAGATAGTCCCCTTTACCGAATTGGTACACGATCGATTCACCGTTGAGATCGCCAGGGGCTGTAGCCGAGGTTGCCGCTTCTGTCAGGCCGGCATGATCTATAGGCCAGTTAGGGAACGAAGGCCTTCAGAGATCGTACACGCAGCAGAAAAGGGTTTGCTGGAAACAGGGTTTGAGGATCTCTCCCTCCTCTCCCTCAGTTCGGGTGATTATAGCTGTGTTGCCCCTCTATTACAGGAGCTGATGGCGCGGGTAGCCGACAGACACGTGGCTGTCAGCTTCTCCTCGTTAAGGGTGGATAGTGCTATCTCTCAATTAATGGAAGAGATAAAGAAGGTAAGGAAAACGAGTTTTACTGTGGCGCCGGAAGCAGGCAGTCAGAGGTTGCGGGATAGTATCAATAAGGGCTTAACAGATGACCAGATCCTCCAAACTGCCGCACAAATATACGATGGTGGCTGGAACCTGATGAAGCTTTACTTTATGATAGGACTCCCGTATGAGGACGAAGACGACCTGGCGGCCATTGTTGAACTCAGCAAAGAGATTGCCAGGTTAGCACCAAGGGGAAGCAAGAAGAATGTGCTCAACGTCAGTGTTGCCACCTTTGTCCCCAAAGCCCATACTCCTTTTCAATGGATGCCGCAGGTGAGCCTTGAAGAGAGCAAACGAAGAATCAATTCAATCAGGGAAAGGCTTGACAGTCGTAGAGTGAGGGTTAAGTGGAATAGACCCGACGCGAGCTGGCTGGAGGGTATCTTTTCGAGAGGCGACAGGAGACTAACTGGCGTATTACTCGATGCCTGGCAGCAGGGAGCCCGTTTCGACAGCTGGACGGAACACTTTAACATAGATATTTGGAGGAAGGCTTTGCAAAGACACGGTCTGGATCCGGATCTCTATCTTCGCCGACAGCGTGATCAGGATGAGATCCTTCCTTGGGAGCATATCAAGGCTGGAGTGACAAAGGATTTTCTGGTCAGCGAGTGGGAAAAGGCTGGAAAGGCTGAAAGAACTCCTGATTGCAGGGAGGGCTGTCTGGACTGTGGTGTCTGCAAAGATCCCGGCATTTCACCGATCATATTCGATGGCCCACACCAGTTTGCAGAGAGAGCCAATCGCCTTCCAAAAGAAGATCACCATAGGATCAAAAGATATCGACTCCGCTTCACAAAACTCGATAAGGCCCAGTATCTGAGTCATTTGGAGCTCTCGAGGCTGTTCATACGGGCATTTGGGAGGGTCGGGTTAAATCTGGTTTATTCGGGCGGCTACCATCCCATGCCAAAGGTGTCCTTTGCGACCGCACTGCCGGTAGGATTAGAAAGCATGGGTGAGATCATGGATATTTACGTGAAGGACACTTGGGATTCATCGTTCCCAATCGATCGGCTCAATAAAGAGCTGCCATCCGGGATCAGGGTGCTTTTTGCAGAGGAGGTGTCAATCGATAACCCCTCGCCCCAAATTAAGGAAAGCCATTTTCTCCTTACGATACACGGTTCTTTCAAAAGTGATGATTTGGATCGTTTTTTGAAGCTTCGTTCATACATGGCGATCAAAAGGCAAAGAAACGGTGAGAGAACGGTTGACATTCGCTCCCAGGTAAAGGTATTGCATTTGGTATCGCCTCACGAGTTGGAGCTTGTTACTAGACACGGAATAGGCCCGGAGATGAGGCCTGCAGAGATCATAAAGGAGATATGTGCTCTTTCGGAGGGCGACCTTGTGGGAATGAGAATAGTAAAAACAAGAGGTGTTCTTGTCTGAGACCATACCATGACCAATGAACTGGTAATAAATGCGAGACCCCATGAGACACGGGTTGCGCTGGTGGAGAATGGCGCTGTTGTTGAGCTCTATGTCAATCGGGGCTCCGAACAGGAGCTCATGGGAAACATCTATCTTGGTCGGGTGGTGCGGGTTCTCCCTGGAATGCAGGCGGCCTTTGTTGATATTGGCATAGATAAGCCGGCTTTCTTATACGTAACTGATGTCTATAATGATGTGCGCCACTGGGAGCAGGTCATGGTGCAAGAAGGAGAGGAGGAAAACAACGAGGAAAGAGAAAGATCGGTTCGGATGAGAAACTTAAAAAACTTCGATATCAACATCGAAGGTCTCCTGCAAGAGGGACAGGAAATCATGGTTCAGGTCTCAAAGGAGCCTATCGGTACAAAAGGTGCCAGGCTTACCTCCTACATAACTCTCGCCGGTCGTCATCTGGTTTTCATGCCTACCATAGATCACATTGGTGTTTCGCGTAAGATAGAAGAAGAGAAGGAGAGGGCAAGGCTCAAGAAGATTACTCAAGAGCTCCGGCAACCGGGCGAAGGGTTCATTGTGAGGACGGTAAGCGAGCGGGCCCCCAAGGAAAAGCTGAAATCGGAGATGGAGTTCTTGACTCGGTTGTGGAACACTATTCAAAAACGCAAAGAAGCGGCTTCTGCTCCCAGTCTGGTACACAAGGAACTCTCCATTACCCTGAGGGCTGTTCGGGACCTTTTCACAAAGGAGATTGACAGGTTGGTGATCGATTCCAGGGAGGAATATCAATCGATTATGGAGTTCATAGAGAATTTTGTCCCGACCCTCAGGTATTCGGTCGAGCTCTATGAGGGCAGAGAACCCCTGTTTGATGCCTATGGTATCGAGATGGAGCTTAGCAGGGCCCTGGAAAAGAAGATCTGGCTGAAGTCGGGCGGATATATTGTGATCGAGTCAACAGAGGCCCTAGCGACAATAGACGTCAACACCGGAAGCTATGTGGGAAAGAGAAACCTGGAGGAGACCATTGTGAAGACCAACCTCGAGGCAGTCAAGGAGATTGCCTATCAGATAAGATTGCGGAATATCGGGGGCATCATCGTCATCGATTTCATAGATATGGACAGAGAATCGGATAGGGAAAGGGTTTTTCTGGCCCTCAAAGAGCTGTTGGAAAAGGATAAAGCAAAGACTACTGTGCTGAAGATGTCAGAACTGGGCCTCATTGAGATGAGTAGGAAAAGGACGCGGGAGAACATCAATCTCTTCTTGACAGAACCTTGTTTCTACTGCGAGGGAAGGGGCAGGCTCAAGTCACCGACGACCATTTGCTATGATATCTTCAGAGACCTGGATAGGGAAACGCTATCGGGGGAGGGAGGCAAAGTATATCTCTTGGTGAATCCCGAAATCGAGAAGGTTCTCAAGGAGGATGAGCGAGATTCGGTTGTAGAACTGGAAAAGAAGATCAATAGGCGCATCATCATAATCGGAAAGGAGGATTTTCACGTTGAACAGTACGAGATCAGCGTTCAATGATCGCTATGCCCCTTGGCGTGAAAAGAGGGCATTAGCCCAAGGGACCCCGTGTTGATCTCATCGACAATACCCTGAAGCCATTCAGTGCCTGTCCTAATCCCGCGCTCCCCAAGCCCTTGGACGACCTGGAGATAGTCTTTCCCCTTTTCATGCAATTTCCTGCTCATGTGACCCAAGAACTCATCCCTCAGTTCCGGATTTCCCGTCGTGTTAGCGTCATCAGTCAAGAATTCCTCTATCTCCGACCAGTATTCAAAGAACTCGCGCCTCAGTTCCAGTTGATTCTGAAGGGCGCGATCTTTCATTACCCTCTGATATATCTCAATGGATTCGGGCATCCTTTCGGCGACCTCTTTGAGCCGTTTTATCCTTTCGGATAGTACCATCTCGATCTTTTCGAGAGCACCCTCATACAGTGCAAGCCCTAAGGGATCGGGCCCGAAGAATAACGATCGAACCTCCTGATACCATCTCTTTAGAGAAATCATATTTGCTATATAGTTGATATTATTGATAATAATTCTCTTAAGGTTATGATATAAGCCTGGATGCAGGGGTTGTTGCCGTTTAAGGGCCGAGCCGGAAAACAGGAGCCCGTCTCCTTGAGGGAAGTCCTTTCGATACACGGTTCCTGCAGCGATAACCGTACCGTAACCGAGCCTCACCGGCCCTACGAGTCCCCCTTGGCCACCCAAAAAGATAGGCCTTTGATTCAGCATGACCCCCCGAGGAACATCACCGATAAGGGACGGGGTAGCCTTGTCCTGGCCCGGTGTGTAGTTAAAGTGAATATATGAGCTTCCAACCTCACTATGGTTTCTTCGGCTGGTGCCGCCGGCCATGAAGCAGTCACAGAAGTTGATAAGGCTCCCGAGGGTCACGAAGGGGAAAAGCACCGTCTGTTTAAGGCCTACGGTGTGAGCCCCGTTTGCCTCCTCTTCGAGTAAGCATCCGGCCCTAACATGGGCACCTAAACCGAATGATGCCTTTTCCAAGAATGCCGAATGGGAGAAAAACCCACCGTTAAGCTTTACATGGCGGCCCAGCTGGCAGTTTTCAATGGTTACCGGCCCTTCGTAACCAATCTCGCAATCGGGCATTATCGCCGTAGCAGAACCAAAGAGCCTGCAACCTCCATGGATTACTACACCATCTCCTGATATACGATCTAAGGATACGTCATCTCCGATAGTAATGCTGTCAGGATTGTGGATCTTCACCCCTTTCCTCATGAGTTGCATGACCCTGGACTGATTTTCCATGGTCTCCATTACCTCTCTAACTCCATGTCTCGATGTGCTAGGCTTATGAAATTCCTCGTTTTCGTGAGTTCCCGAAAGATAGTCTCTGCGATGCTCACAGATCTGTGTCTACCCGCTGTACAGCCAATTGCAACGGTCAGGGAGGATTTACCTTCTTTTTCATAGAGCGGTATGAGAAAGGCTAAAAGGTCTAAGTACTTCTTCAAGAAGATGTGAGTCTCCTTCCACCTATCCATATACTCTTTGACTGCTGGTGATGTGCCATCAAGGTTTTTGAGTTCCTGTACGAAATATGGGTTGGGCAGACACCTGACATCGATCATAATGTCTGCGTCGTAAGGAATCCCGTACTTGAACCCGAAGGAGAGAACATAGATCTTCATTCTTTCCGCAGGGACAGCCTTCAAGGCATGGTTTAAGATAATCTCCTTGAGTTGATGAACGTTATAGTTGGATGTGTCAATAACGAGATCTGCAATCTCCCTGAGTTCTCTCAATTCCTTTCTCTCAGCCTCAATTCCTTGTAGAAGGTTTTTTTCCTCACTGAGAGGGTGTTTTCGTCGAGTCTGGCTGTATCTTCTCAGCAAAGCCTCGGTGGAGGCCTCAAGGAAAAGGATCTCGAGGAGGTAGTCCTGTTCTCTGAGTTCCCTGAAGATCTCAGGATGCCTTCCGATAAAATCCTTTTCCCTCAAATCCATAACCACGGCAAGCTTTGTTATCTCTGACCCACTCTCTGTCCTTAGTTCCAGGAATTTGGGCAAGAGAACTACCGGCAGGTTGTCTATACAGAAGAAACCGGCATCTTCAAGGGCATTGATCGCCGTGGTTTTGCCCGATCCCGAAAGACCGGTAATAATGATGATTTTTGCGTTTTTCACGTAGCCAAAGGTACCTCAGATTATTTCAACCCTTGGTGGCTAACCTCTCGCAGATGCCAGTGCTCATAATCTCTTCCGCCTTGATCATCCCTTCACGTACAATCAAGGGCGGATCAACAGTTACATCGAGGACCGTAGATGGATTCTTGCCTTGCGTCGGTCCTCCATCAAGCACGAGATCCACCTCAGCACCAAGGCATTCTAACACTTGATCAGCCGTGGTGCAAGGAGGCGTACCGGAAATGTTGGCGCTTGTTCCCGTAATGGGAACGGGGAGTGCCTTTGATATGGCATGAACTACAGGATGGCTTGAGATTCTGATGCCTATCTTCCCAGTGCCTCCTGTCAAGCTTGAAGGCAGGATAGGGGCAGATTCAAAGATCATGGTAAGTCCTCCGGGCCAAAACCGTTCACCCAGCTTCTTTGCCGCCGGCGGAACGGCGATTACATATTTTGTGAGTTCCCCAACGGAAGAAATCAAGATGAGGATGGGCAGCGCAGAGACTCTTTTCTTAATAGCGAAGATCTTTTCAACAGCCTGAGCATTGGTGGCATCAACGCTGAGACTATAAAAGGATTCAGTCGGGAGGGCAACAACTCCCCCTCCCAAAATGGTTTCTGCCCCAATGCTTACTCCCTCTTGCAAGGATTGGGTTGAATCGATTTTGAATCTAAGGCTCAATCTATCTTGGCTCCTGCCGACCTCGCTCGCAGGCCCTCACGGTATGTTTCCAATCTCTTGGCAATGTCGGGATATTTGAGTGCCAGAATCTGGGCGGCAAAAACAGCGGCGTTACGAGCGCCACCACCGCCGATCGCCATGGTGGCCACGGGGATGCCGGGCGGCATTTGGGCGGTGGACAAGAGAGCGTCTATTCCCTTCAGGGGCGAGGAGTCGATCGGCACGCCGATCACGGGTAATGTGGTATGGGAAGCAAGCACTCCGGCCAGGTGGGCCGCCCAGCCTGCACCGGCGATGATAACCTCTATACCCCTGTCAGCGGCACTCATGGCGTAATCCCTTGTTTTATCGGGGGTCCTGTGTGCGGAAGACACGGTTATCTCGAAGTTGATTCCCAGTTCCTCCAAGGTCTTGGCGCACTCGTCCATGACCGCTTTGTCAGATACGCTTCCCATAACGATGCCTACAACCGGCTTTTCTTGCATAATCATAACCCCCGTTGAAAATAGTGTACCTTTTCATCTAAATTATATGGCCCGTAAATCGGCATGCCACGATCGTTTTAGCCATGTTACTTGCTTATTCGGTCATTGGTTGAAGTCCAAAAATACGTTGTTACCAGGGATATGGATGTCTTTTTTCACACCGAAGAAGCCCATGCTGTTATGCTCGCTCATTTCACCTGAGGCGGGTAAAGGGAAAGAGCAGGTTTAATGCATCTGCCGAGCTTGAGCTGTTGAATAATATCTTAGTATCGCTTAGAAGTTGTTTGCTCAATGGTATAGTGATTAGAGCGCTATACATACTCAGTACTATCCGGTCATGCCCATTTTCTCAAGGCGATATCTATTGGTCTCACGGGATGTGGTCACAGAGGTGGAGTTTAGATGGATCAAACAGAGACTCCCAGGGCTTCCGCGGTGTAAACACCACCTCTGTGACCACTGCAAGACCCGGTTGTATTCTTTTTTAAGATATCGCCTCTCGAAAACAGCCATGACCTCCTTTGGGAGATGCACGATACCATTGGCCTGTTATCGCTCCAGAGGCCATTGAAAAGAACTATTGAACAGAGTGAGGTGCAAAAAAAGACATCCATATCCCTCACGATTGCACCATCAAGCTAAACGAATTCCCATCACTATTTTGTGGAGTTAAAGTAACAATCGTTACTTCTTATTACACCAGTTCTCTGCTCTATCGCAAGTCTCTCGTTACGAAATATGCATAGTGGACATCAAAACTTGAGCCAAAAGCCCGCGAAAAGCTCGCAATTGAGCACTGGCGTTTCTGTTTTTTGTAACACGTTAGCTCTTTGAAAGGGTAATGGTCCTGTCCATTTGATTGGGCCGAATGGGTATTCCTAACGCAGCAGCGAGCATGGGCTTGTCTTTTTTTGCGCAATGCCCTCAAAACAAGGCCCTGTATAGGGCCGTTACAAACCGGCGCACCGCCCGGTACAGCCCTAGCACTAAGGTGAAGGCCTGTGTGCGCCGTCTTGAAACGCCCACTTCGCTGAGCTATGAGAGGCCCGCCCTGGCGCGAGATTACGGAAACATCATCGTGTTTTGAAAAGACCATGGTACCCATAGCCAGAAACTCGATCTTTAGAAACCAGGTCTGGGCCAGGGGCATGGCAAAAAAGACATCCCCATGCTCGCCTTACAGCTGCTGTCAAAGAGCTAAAGTGTTAGGTTTTTTCTTGTCATGACAAGAGGCTGTTGATACCATGCACGCCGAACGATGAGATGAGGAGAAGCAATGCCGATCTATGAGTTTTACTGTGAAGGTTGTAACACCATCTTCAATTTCTACTCAAAAACAATCAACACCAGCAAACAGCCCGCCTGTCCTCGCTGCAAAGAGATGCCACTCAGAAGGGTCCTGTCCAGCTTTTCTATTGTCAGGAAGGGTGCTGAGGAGGAGGGAGAGGACTCCCTCCCCTTCGACGAGGAAAAGATGGAAAAGGCCGTCGGCATGCTCGCACACGAAGCTGAGAATATCAACGAAGACGACCCGAGACAGGCAGCTCAGATGATGCGTAAGCTGTCCGAAATGACAGGCCTTAGGATGGGAAAGGGTATGCAGGAGGCGTTAGAGCGGATGGAGGCCGGAGAAGATCCCGAGAAGATTGAACAAGAGATAGGGGACATTCTAGAGGAAGAAGAACCGTTTCTTCTATCGGAGAACAAGGCAATGAAACAAAGATCTCAGGCTCCTCAGAGGGACACAACGCTCTACGAACTCTAAGTCACAGTGCCGAACCCCGTTTATCTTAAAGGATTACTCCGAACGCGAGACGATAAGCGGGTTTTCGAGGAGCAAGATTTGGGATATGAGATGGGGGAGGCGTGGTTCGAGATTGCATATCCCACACCTCTCCGCCTTCCAAGTGCTAGAGCATGACTGCCCAGGTAGTTTTTCGAAGTCCCCGCTTTGTCTACCTTCCCAGCGGGCAGAAGTGATTGAGATTCAAGAGCTTGGCTGCCCCGCTGATGGTGACGCCGTAGAAGACAACAGGTGTCTCTCCCGTGAAATTGTCTATGGTGTTATTAACAAGGGTTGTACCTGTGACAAGCAGCATGTCTGCCCAGTTCTTAATATCCCTGTATACCTCTGCATCCTCGACCACGATACCTGATTGAACCGTGCCGACCTTTTCAGGGTCTCTATCACAAACTCTCACTTCAAAATTGTGAGCCACTGCCTCAAGCAGCCGGGGTTGATCTCCGATCATCCCTATCTTTTTAGGTGAGAAGGGTAACAGGGTATCAGTGAGATATGAGGCGCACATGACCGGATCCTGATCCCTGCAGTGACAGCTCCTGCTGATTACCTCGAGCTTTCGCAGAACAGCATTGGCAGTGGCAACCAGAAGGGCCCTGTGAAAGTTCGTGTCCATGGAAAGATTAAGCACCTGAGAGAGGCTGCCCGTGAAATTACCAGTATGGTCGGAGAAGGCTTGCCCAGGGGTATCCTGAAAGACCGCCTGCATCATACGCTCGTTGCCTTTCAGGAGGGGATAGTCGTCATGAGTTGGTTTGCCAATCGCCTCCTCAGGCGTGAGGACCCGCGCAGAAACGGAGACTACCTCATCTTCGAGAGAACAGTTGGAAATGGCCTTTTTGAATTCTCGTATGAACCCGTTTAAAACGGTACTCATCATTTTCCCTTTCCAAAGGGACATACCGGATACATACACTCTTCGCAGAGCAGACATAATCCGCCATGCCCCAGGTTCACGATATCCTCCCGGGTGATTGTATCTCCTGCCATTGCCCTGGGGAGAAAGATATCGAGTGCCGTTGCCTTATGATAGAAGATGGCTGCAGGAGCCCCAAGAACGGGGATATCACCCAGATAGGCTAACGCAAACATGGCACCCGGTAAAATCGGGGATCCGTACGATATTAGGGTTGCGCCTGAGCCGGCGATCCCGCCAAGGGTTACATCGTCTGCGTCCACGGAAAGCCCGCCGGTTGTGATGATCACATCACAGCCTTGTTCCGCCATTGTGCCTATCGTCTCGGCTATTACTTTCTCTCGGTCAGGACAGATTCTGTGGGAGACGATCTCTCCACCAAAGGCCTCGACCTTTGGTGAGAGGATATCGAGAGAGCTGTCTTTGATTCTACCGGAGAAGACCTCTGCCCCGGTAACCACTACCCCAATACGGTTTCTTGAAAACGGAAGAAGTTTCAGGAGAGGCCCCTTGTCCTTGATCTCTTGTACGATTGGCCAGAACCGGGATTCCTCCATGGCAACGGGTATGATTTTGGTGGCGGCTACGGTCATACCCTCGAAGCAAGCCGTATTTTGGTGAACGGTAGAAAAGACTATTGTTCCGGATCGGTTGACGTGCGTTAGGAGTTCTATATGGATTTTGAGCAGACCATGGATCTGTGCCTTGATGTTGACCCTCCCTTCGCTTGGCCCTCCACAGGTGAATCCTCCTGTTTGACAGGAATCTGCAAGAATCCGAGCCGCATCATCTTCGTGGACATAGTGACTATCCGGCTCAAAAACATAGACGGCGTTTTTGCCCAAATCCCTCAATATCGGAAGATCATCAACCGTTACGATATGCCCCTTCTTAAACGCGGGCCCTTTGGATTTTCCCGGAATGATGCGGGTGATATCGTGGGCCAAGGGTTTTCCAACGGCCTTTTCGATTGGCAGTATAATCATATACCATTACCTCTCACCTGAGAATTTGTGCTGTTTCTTCCGCCAGTCGTGCCCTCTCGAATCTCAAGCGTTTCTCGCCCGGTTTCGATACCCAACCTTTTGACGGCCTTTTCCAAATCCCCTGGGGTGTCAATATCGCACGTCACTGAGTCGTCATGCCACGGTACCTTCTTCACCTCTTCGGGGTATCTTTTCAAAAGCCCCCTGAGGCCTCTATCCCCGGTGATCTGATTGATATCATCTTGAAATCGGTTTACATCAACGATGACCGGATGCCCGGTGACGCCCTCGAAGACCGGAACAAGAATCCCAACTCCTTCCCTTAAGTATTCGTTGATGAAAACATTAATCGTCTTCGAGGTGAGAAAGAGGAGATCAGCCAGGGAAATGAGGATACCGTGAGCCTTCTCTTCATCCATGAGACAGCTCAAACCGGCCCGGATAGACGAGGAAATCCCTTGTCTGTGGTTCGCATTCGTAATCAACCGGCCCCTCCCCCATCGGCAGGAGAACGTATGCCACCGATCAACCTTGTCTTCGATTACCATTTTGGAGAATGAGAGCAGGTCCGGGTGGTCCATGATCGCTTCTCCTAGATTGGGGGAGACCACCACGATGAGTGGGAAGATCTGGCTTGTAATGTGGGTCCTGAGAGATCTCTCGACAAGCCTTTCGCCCGTTGGGAGACGAGCAAGGAGTTTCTCATGCCCAAAACGCTCAGAACTGCCTGCACTGAGGAGGAGGCCGGGGATAGATTTCATCTACGCTCCTTTCAGGTTTCTTAAGGGTAGAATGAAAAAGACGTCGCTCCCTGTTGTCAGGTTCTCTGCAATGAGATCTTCTCTCCTTATCCTGGCAAGGATATCTTTGGTTTTGGTTCTTATCTTTATGGTGACAACAGAGTTATGGGAAACCTCCTCAACAATCGTTCCTCTGAATCTGTTTATCGGAGGACCAGGCGGCTCATTTCCGCTCACGTAGATGTCGTCTGGGGAGATTGCAATCTTATCCAGTCCTGGCCTCTCCCAGACCATGATAATATTGAAGCCTCCGCACTCTGCCCTAACTAATCCATTGCCGAGCACTTCATGATTGGCACAATCAAAGATGTTAGGTGATCCGAGAAAATCGGCAACTACGTGTCCGTTGGGGCTGAAGAATATCTCTTGAGGTGTTGCAACCTGTTCCAGCCTGCCCGAGTCGATAATGGCAAGCCGATCGCCTATCTCCTCTGCCTCCTTGAAGTCGTGGGTGACGAAGACCGTGGTCAAACCGAGTCCCTGTACGATCCGCCTGAACTCAAGCCTCAGGTATTTCCTGGTTTTGACATCAAGGCTGTTAAAGGGTTCATCCAAGAGGAGCACGTGGGGAGCCGGTGCGAGCGACCGGGCCAGAGCTACCCGCTGTCTCTCTCCGCCGCTCAGGTCTTTCGGATATCGCTCCAGGATATGGCTGATATTGAGCAGATTGCACATTTCAAATATCCGAGCCTCGATCTCATCCTGCCCCAAACCTTTTGCCGATAACCCGTACGTGATATTACGCCTGACATCCAGGTGAGGAAAGAGGGCTAGATCCTGAAACAGGTATCCGATTTTTCTCCTACTTATGGGGATAT
Source organism: Desulfatiglandales bacterium (assembly GCA_035527895.1). GTDB lineage: Bacteria > Desulfobacterota > DSM-4660 > Desulfatiglandales > B25-G16 > JADFWK01. The sequence goes on along the minus strand of DATKZQ010000066.1, from coordinate 14,172 downwards.
GATCTATCGGCTCATCATCAAAGAGCACGGACCCTTCATAGGGAACCAAACCACAGATGATATTGAGCAGGGTTGTCTTGCCGGCACCGGTGGGGCCCAGAAGAACCAGCAGTTCGCAGTTCTGGATCGTCAAGCTGATGTCTCGACAAATGAAGTTGTTTATGTATTTGAGTTCTATTGTGGGCATCTTACCGCCATTTCCTCGTTGACCGGTGTTCGAGAAAGATAAAGAATCTCTCAAAAGACAGGCACATCACCGATAGAACGATCAAGCAGACAATAATAATGTCAACCCTGATGAGGCTCTCTGCCCTCATGAGCAATGCCCCAATGCCGGTGGGGATGGCAACCATCTCGGCAGCTATTATGACCCTCCACGCCATGCCGGCTTCAAGCCGCAGCCCGGTGAAGATATTCGGGAGCGAAAGAGGAAAGATCACCGTTCTTAGTATTTCCAGCCTCGATGCTCCGAGGATCTCTGCCGCCCTCACAAGATCCCTGGGAACGCCCTTAATGCCGGTTATGGTGTTATAGAGCACGGGGAAAAAGCACGCGATGAATACGATGGCGATGGGTAGGAGTTCCCCTATTCCGAGCCAGAGCATCAAGATGGGCAGCCAACCGAGGGCAGGGATAGGGTACAGGAGGCTGAAAATGGGGTGAAATGCCCTATGGGTGACTTCATTCCATCCCATGATGACCCCTAAGGCTATGCCGGCAAAGGATCCGGTGAGAAAGCCGATCAGTACTCGAATCAGGCTGCTGAGGAAATTCTCGACTAACACCCCGTTCACAATCAGATGATAGAGTTCCTGCACTACCACGGAAAAGGGAGGGAAGAAAAACTGTCCGGGGACCAGATTGAGTCTAGCGGAGATCTCCCACAGGGCCAGAAAAACGGCTACCGGTAGCACCTCCCAGTGTCGTCTCATTTTAGCACCTGACCCCGGCGCTTAGCGTCGGGGTTATACATGAAAGAAACGGTATGCTGAGCATGGAGATATCTTTTTTTGACTCTGTCCCTGGCCCAGACCTGGCTCATACGGCATGAGTAAGGAGAGCAGAGATGTGAAATACTCTCGTATCCATACATAACTCCGGAAGCTGAGCGCCAGGGCAGGCCTCCCATGGTTCAGAGGAGTGGGCGTTTCAAAACGGCGCACACAGGCTGGTACCTTAGTGCTAAGGCTTATCGGGCGGTGCGTCGGTTTGAAACGGCCCTGTACGGGGCCTTGTTTAGAGGGCAGAGCAAAAAAAGATATCTCCATGCTCTTTTCTATAGTGAGTTTCTTAGGAATGATCCGGCTCATTGGAGGAACCTCAAATCCAGGATGTCATCGGCTTTGAAAGACTTCTTGATATAGCCCAAGTGCGCGAGGTAATCGATGGTTTCTTGCACCGTGTCACGATCGATAAAGGGGCTGTATTCTAACCTGGCCATAGATCTCAATAAGATCTGGGGAGTGATCTCCAGGTTTGCAGCTATTTTGGTCGCCTGGATTGGAGAAGCCTTGTCGCCGGTAATAGAGAGCTGCCTGGCCATGATAGCTGCAGCCTCAGTCGGGTTCTTGATGGTCCAGTCGGTAGCCTTTTGAGTCACCATGACCAGTTTTCGAATCAAATCTGGGTCACTCCTGATGAGTTCCTCCTTAACAACGAGCACACTTCCCTGCATGTGAGGCCACACATCCTTAGCAGTGAGGAGCATCGCGAAACCATGACCTTCTGCCATGGTTGCCCACTGCTCGGGGAGGAAAGCAGCATCCAGCTGCCTCATCTTGATGGCCAAGACCTGTTTCGGCGGGTTCATGCGTTGAACACGATTGAGCAGCATGCCTTTCTCAAGGCCGAATTTCTCGAGCACCCTATGAAGTAAAACGTCAACAGCTCCTCCTTCTCTCACCGAGCCGATGCGGATGCCAGGTTTCCCTAAGTCTTCAACGATCTTTATCTTGCCCGAGTCGACGACGAGGCCATAACCGTACTTATGTGTCCCGGCGATGATCCTTAAGGGTACCTGTGCGTTTGCGTAGGCATTTATCGCCGGCACGAGGCAGATGTATGCCACCTGGATGTCTCCCCGCGCCAATGCCGAGGCAAGGGCCATGCCGGTTACATAGGTTTCATAAGCCGCCACGTTGATCCCCTCTGCTGCAAACCATCCCTTATCTCTCGCAATATAGGCGCAGGCAGCGTGATCCATGCACTCAACTGCCATGCCGATCGGTCTGTTTATTACCTGTGACCCCTTTTCCATGCACGCAGAGTCATGAACGAGACCAAAGAGAATCCAAGCGGATAGAAAGGCTGTGAGTACTGAACGTGTCGTCGGTTTTTTCATCATCTCTCGCTTCATACCTCCCATGTCTTGACCGTATGATCGCCTTGTCTCCTGGCTTTGATGATCTCGGCAATGATGCTCACTGCTATCTCCTCAGGGGTTTTCGCATTGATATTCAGGCCGATCGGCGCATGGACTTCTTTGAGTCTCTTCTCGGGAATGCCCCTTGCTTTTAAGTGAGAAAACACGGTCTGGTTCTTTTTCTTGCTGCCGATCATGCCGATATAGGCCGCATCGGTTTTTACCGCCCATTCCAGCACAGTCTCATCCTGGAGATGGCCCCTCGTGACGATCGCGATGTACGAAGCCCTATTGGTGGTAAGCTGCGGAAAGGCCAGCGGCAAATCTTGGGCGATAACCTCATCTGCTTCGGGAAACCGCTCCCGATTAGCAAACTCCGGGCGATCATCAATTACCACGACCTTAAACCCGACTATTTTGCCCATTTTGGCCAAAAAGAGGGAGATATGCCCTGCTCCGAAGATAAAGAGGCACGGTTCGGGAAGGATAGGTTCCACAAAGACCTCCATGTTCCCTCCACAGATCATCCCTTCCTCTGCCACTTCCTTGCCGGTAAGATCAAAGCGTAAGACCGTGGATTTGTTTTCACTCATTACCGTGATGGCCTCTTTGCATACCTGGGCCTCCAGGCTTCCCCCTCCTATGGAGCCGAGAATGGTGCCGTCACTTCTGATTAACATCTTAGCCCCAGTTTCCCTTGGGGTGGAGCCTTTGGTACTAATCACCGTAGCGAGCGCAGCACGCTGCCCTTCAGATCGAATCCGCACGATCTCCTGAAAGATGTCTTCCATAGTGATACCTCCTAAGGCCGGAGTTATTGCCGATACATGACCTCTGCAACGGGCGGATACAGCCGAGCCTGACCTAATACAACTCGATCAATCCGGGGATGTTTGGCGGCAAGAATCTCATGGGCGAGGTTCCTCGCCACTGACAGGTCAGGGACCAAATCCACCTTGTTGATAAAGGGGATGATCCTGGCTTCTGCCGGACTTCCCGTGGCTAATCCGGATGGGTGAAGGATCAGGCGTGCGATAGTATCAGCGGTAACAACCTCGCCCAACGGCACCCCAGTGAGTCTAGATGCGATTTCTGACCGAAACACCCGCTCCTCGGAGAGCTGGCTGCCCAATGCATCGATTCCCACTACCGGTATGACTAGAGTCGTGCAGGAGGGTATTACCGGTTCGTATTCGGGGTTGGGGGCCTTCAGCGGTCTCTGTGAGGCCCCATCCGCCTCGATAATGACATAGTCTACCGGGTTGAGTCCGATCACCCTCGAAACCAGAAAGGGGCTAACTCCCTTTAGTTTTCGGGAGTCAGCCAATAGTTCGGAGCCGATGGTAATGCACCTCTTTGCGCCTGCATTCTTCAGTATGAAGTCGACGAGTTCGTCTTCATCCTTCGAGACGAAAACACATGCGGTCTCAGACGAAGAGGGAGGAAAGATCTTAGTCGTAGTAGAGGTAATGACAACTTTTCCCTTCTGGGTCAATTCACGGGCAAGGGCAAACATCAAGGTCGTCTTTCCACCGGCACCAACCAGGCTGATTACCTCCTTTGGGTGGATTTGAAGGGCGTCTCTGAGGCTTTTAACTGTCTTGATGGGCATCGCGTCTTTACCTTTTAATACGTCCTATTTCTTGATGGTTATCCACAACCCTCCCTCTTCTTCAATATCGCAGAGGTCGGCCAGTTCCGACTTCTCCACAATCTCCTCCAGTTCTTCTCTGCTGACCCGTTTCCTGCCCAGCCTCTCATTTAATTCTCGAGATTCTTCTGCAATCTCGTCAATAAGCTCTTTGGGGGTGCCCTTGCCGTACCCGCCACCGACAAAGGCCATACCGCCCGCTTTGAGGACCCGGACTATTTCACCGAGCAGACCTGCTCTGTCCTCTAAGAAAAAGAAGGCTCCCCTCAGGATCACCAGATCGAATTGAGCGTCCACGAATATGAGATGCTCGAGATCGGTTTCCTTTACCATGATTCGTTCAGGAAGCCCGGTGTCGGCAATCTTTCTCCTCAGATACTCGACCACCGCCGGCGACTCGGCCCCAATGGTAATACCAAGCCGGGGATAAGATCGAGCCAGTTCCAGGGAGATGCCGCCCGAAAACGGCCCAAGTTCCAGGACTGATCCATAGTCCCTCTGGTAGACCTCCATTATCTGGGAGGCCACATAGGGATAGATCTTTTGCCACAAACGGTCTAGCTGCTCGAGATCATCGATGTTCACGGCTCGTCTCACCGATTGAGGTGGGATAGTATTGCTTCAAGCACGCCGCCGCCTACCGCCCTTGCCTTATCGGATATCGTATAGCAGTGCTCCTTGATCCCTCTGGGGTCGATATCTCCTATCTTCATCCCCTTCCACACACTGGTTCCATCGCGCAAAAGACCTCTGATAACACCCTTGATTCCCCCTTGAACCGGCATATCCTCGACAGAGCCTATCACATCCCCTGCCTCGACCATGTCTCCGATGTGCTTGACGGTTTGCAGTGCGCCATCTCGCGGTGCCCTGAGAACCCTTTCGATCGAAAAGCCGGCAATGACCCCGGGGACACCCGTATTCTCCTCCGCCTCTCCCTGGGATATGACCCTTCCCAGGTTGTGGCCCCTGTTGGTCTCAACAACGAGATGCACATCCTTGCCTGCGCAGAAGCCCGGCCCTGCACCAATTACGAGTGGGGCGTCGGTTATCCTTGTTCCCAGGTTTCTCTTGGCAACGATGGCATCGACGAGAACAGTAGGGTTCAAAACGTCTTTGATTGTGGCTTCAGGATCTATGATGATTGGAATTTGGTTTCTTCTCCAAACTTCGGCAATCTGCTCATGTGAGTTCACAACCGTGGCGGTGAGTCCCTCCACCGTTTTTTCCCCATCATGGACGGCCTCGCAAAAAGAGACCTCTCTTCTCACTGCACGAGGGTCAGGTATTTCGGTCATACAAACCTTGAAACGGCATCTGATCAATCGATGTGATATCCCGCTTGCCATTTCGCCCGCGCCCTTGACGAGCACTATTACATCCTGTTGCATCATGCTTGCCCTCTTTAGTCACACCCTGTTTTAGCAAGAAAGCGTTTGCACTCATGTAACCATTTGAGAGCAGCGGAGGTCTGAGCAGTCTTAAAGGAAAAGAGGAGACTCTCAAAACCATCGGTAATCTTTTCCTTTGAGCCTTTGATCCCTCCGATTTTTTCTTGCAGCACCTCGATCTGCCGATCAATAAAAGAATCCCCCTGCCTCAGGTGAAGTTCACGAATGAAGAACAGCTTGGCCATGAACTCGATGCGGAAATCCCGCACATGCTGGACAGGCGATTGAACCCACGATAGGAATCTCCTTTTGCCGGTTTGGGTGAGGGAAAAGATCTTTTTCGCGGGCCGGCTTTCCTGCCATTCTTGTTTCGACACGACGCATCCCTCACGTTCAAGCCTTTTCAACAGGGCATATATCTGGCTCATGCTCAGCTGCCAGAATTCGTTCATCCGAGCGGACATGTAGCCGTGCAACTCATAGCCGTGCTTCGGCCCGGTCATGAGGATGCCGAGAAGGGCATTTTCCGGCGAGACTCTAAAGCTCACGATTTCCCCAAGTATTTCATTTCTGAATATTCCAATTTGGAATAAAAATCAATAGAAACTTATTGGTCCAGAAGATTTTCTGACTTAGTGCCCTGGTTCATAAATACGCTAACGTATTTTCTTTATGCCGCGAGCCGATATGAGGCGACCGGTTTGCAGTTTATCTTGCACATGAGACGATTGAGATCTTCACGAGTGAATTTCCATTCGAAAGGCGTTGCGATCCCCTCGTAATACTGTTGGGAGCCTAAGATATGTTCCTTAAGGGCTGCAAGCGAAGGGAAATCGTTGGGTGTAAGGGTTTTGGCTCATGACGTGCTCCACAAGGCGATCAAAAGGACCGATACCGCTTTTCTGCTCACACAGACCAAAGAGCTTGGCCCGGTGAACATCGAGTGCGGCGATATAAGCCCATGCCCCGCATCGTTTGTACTCGTGTTCCACCTTCGTGGGCGAGCCAGGTTGAGCGGGATAAGTCGTATGTCGCCGAGCACGAGCTTGCATACTGGTCTTCTCATCGGCACTCAAAACAAACTCATCCTCTTTCACTGGTTGACCGTTCAAAACCCTGTGATAGAGGTCGAGAATACGTCCGGCTTTAGTCCCAAAACGGGGATCTCCGGGGAAAACCCGGCAGCGGTGGGGCCATGGTTTGATGGCATCCTCATTGAGCCAGCGCCACACGGTGCTACCGCTGATGGTAGCTACCAGACCAGATTGCCGGCCGTGATTGAAAATATCTTCACTGCTCCAGCGAGAAAGGGGACCTCAAAACTTGCAACCATGCCCTAGGTGCCAGGCCAGAGCTTGTCCTGTATATATTGCAGGCCAATTTTCGCTATTTTCAGATCTAACTGGTACGGGCCGACACCAGCGACCCCAATACCACCGATACAAGAGAGTTTGTAATGTGGTTTGCCCGTATATTCGGTTTCTCCGTCAATGGATTCTTCATTTGGGTCGACAATGGCCACTCCACCTACGACCGCTGTGCCGCCGGGTATGAAATCCTGCAGGCTCCACTCGCGTGTTGCGATGCGAGCATTCAGGTCATGTATGTCCCTTCCGCACATTACCGTAGTCCAGGCCTTTGTGATTGCAATGTCTTGCGCAACCATAGGGGCTCCGTCCATCTTAGCAAAAGCAACAAGCTTTCCTCGCTCATCCACTACAGCGAGGCACGCATGCTGCCAGTACTGCTCCGGATGGTTCCTGATCTCTATGAGCATTGCTTCGATTGCGCCCTGTGCCTCCCCAAGCCCCACGGATGATTTCGTATACATGGCACCCTCCTTCCACACATTTAACAGTTCATTTCCATATGTTACTGCTGCATTGCTTCCTTCAACTGCCATTACTGACAACAAAAAGATAACCGAAACCGGCATAGGCTTCCCGGCAATTTATCGTTCGGATGCGACAGCAACACTATCAGTGCCGGGGAGGGTGACAAGTGCTTCACTGACATACAACCATCTCATTCGTCCACTCAAGGCAAATCACCAATACATCCTTTACCTACTTTGACAGCATTTCGTACAACCTTAGAATATTCATACGCTCCTGCTCTGGTCCAGGATGTATGGCCGGATAGAGTTCCTCGAGCGATATTTCATTGGCTGCTTGATCTTTGCTCATCCCTTGTTTAATGGCTTCGCTGACTATTTCTATGCATTTTTGAATAAAGAGGCGAAATTGCTGGATCTCTGACTTGCCGCAAACCTCGCCATGGCCGGGGACAACTATATCTATATCCATCTCCTCAATCCTCTTCAATGACGAAATCCACTCAAGTGGAAGGGAGTGTGACAGAAGAGGCTGAACGCCATTCGTAAAATTATCGCCAGCGAAAAAAACCTTCTCCGGGCGAACATAAACACCGATATGGCCGGATGTGTGACCAGGCAAATGAATCAACTCGAAAATATGTTGGCCCATATACAGATTGAGTTGCTCTGAGAATGTGATGGTCGGTACCTTAAGAAAATAATGCTCCATCAAAGAAAACCCTCCCGGGTCGCGCTCTTTGATTTCATCAAGGATATGCTCTCTCAGACCTAAAGGGGGTTCAGCTGTCTCGTCGACTGGTTGAGCTGATGCTTTGCCGGTTATAGGAGCATGAAACATCTCTTTGACTTCCTCGTGCGATACTACCGTTCCCGGAAAAAAATAATTACCCGTAATATGGTCGGGATGATGGTGGGTGTTTATGATATAGCGCACCTCCCCTCTCTTAGCCAAATCATCTCGCCATCTTACAGCGTCCGAAGGCCACATCGGGGTATCAATCATGACTATCCCTTCTGATGTGGTGACAAAGCTCGGATTGCATCCACGATCACTAGGAGGAAGGCTGAGTTGGTCCTCAACATAGACATCAGCCATAATTTGCTTCATCTGCTCACCCCTTTAGAGTTAACGGTGAAAAAACCGGGCTTTATCACTTTTAAAGTATCTTGTATGGGAGCCAAGTCGCTATTGCGGGAAAGATCATCACCAAAACCAACCCTGTGAGTTCCACCAATGTGGAGGGATCACGGATCGACAGATATCAGCCATTGAGATCCACGAAGGAACAATCCCCTTGAGGCAGAAAAGGTTCCTGCCAAAAGGAGGTGTCATATACCCGATCTCCAGATTGATACTATAGAGAATCCCAAACCAAATGGGATCAAATCCCTTGGCTCTACAATATGCCACATTTACCGAAGGATTATTCCTTGTCCCCCGGTATAACAGGCACAAGCAGGTGAGACGGATACTCCTGGCACCGATAGATCTTATGAACCACCGTTTTGCTGGAGCAGATATGATACGGAATGTACTCCACAGCACTGTCACCGGCCACCCCTGTCGGCACATCCAGGGAGGTGATGTCCACGCAGATCCGGTGATCCCGCTTAAACACGTTGGAGGTGGGAGCAATCTCTACGTCATACTTGGTAATCTCACCGGGCACCACCGGCTTGTGGGCACTGCGGGTGAAGGGGTGAAACGGGCGTCCCGGCTGGGACTTCTTCTCATCAACCGCCCGGTGTGAGGCCTTGAGCCAACCCCGGGTTACCTCACGCTCGGGTACCGGGGGGCGCTCCATCTCCCCTTCTCGTGCCGTTTGAACCGACACATCGGGCCCCACATCCTTGACGACTATAATCCAGTTGGTGTCCTGCTGGTCGATCTCGGCCCAGAAATGAAGTGATAGGGGGCCGGTGACTTCCAGATCTTCGGGAAGGGGATCGGTCATGTATCTGAGCCTCTGTGCCGTTCGTGTCTGTTTAAGGGGCATCTGGGCGAAACAATCGGGCTCATCAATACCATCCCTGCTGGATGGGGTGAAGGGCTCCCATCGTAGCCGCTCCCAGCTGTCCAGGTAGAGCTTCTTCCACGCGGTCTCCTTCACGGGCCATTCATCGGAATAGCGCCAGCGGTTGGCCCCCATCACCCAGATCTTGATCCTCGGCTCATCCTTGATGCCGGTATCAATGCCCTTGAGCCAATAGTCGTACCAGCGCAGCACTTCATCGTGAAACGCAATCCATGGCCGTGGCAGGTGTGCTGGTCCGGTGAGGAGCATCTTCTTGAAGGGGCTGTTGGTGCAGAGCTCCCAATACCTGAAAGTGCCAAACAGGTGAGCCTTGTATGTATAGGCATACCACCCGGTCCCCAGGTAGACGGGGATGTTGATCTTCTTCACCTCTTCTTCCAGTACTTTTGCGTTTTCCGGCTCATAGGGGTCTAGTAAGAGCCTAAAAAACCTGAGGCTCAGTTTGCCTCTTCTCTGCAAGATATTGTAGATAGCCGTATACATCCTGTAATCCGGGTTGTCGCACGCCTCTTTCCAGAGCCTCTCTTCCTCTGGAGTAAGCTCTATTTCATGCGGGTTTTCCGCACTAAACTTCATCAGGTGGAACCACATCGTGTGTATTACCCCTCCCGGGGCCGTGTCCCTGAAGGTGAAGTTGGAGGGATCATAGGGGAAGATAGCCTTGAGGTGAGGCGGTCGACTCATGGCTGCTACCAATTGCCTTCTTCCGAAATCGGATATGCCTATCATGCCCACATTCCCGTCGCACCACGGTTGCTCGGCAATCCATTCGATCAGGTCGTAGGCGTCCGTCTTGCCCTCCACCCATGGATCTCCCGAATCGGAATTACCGCAGCCTCTTAGATTCCCCACTACGTGAACGTAGCCTCTTGAGGTAAGAAACGTGGTGTCACCGCCCTCTGCCGGTCCACACCACAACGGTGCCCAGGCCGGCTGGTTATTGCATGCTTCAACTACTTCCGGGCTTTGCAGGAACTTATTATGAGCAGCAAAGGCGAGCAGAGCCGGGAAGCGCCCTTCGGCATCGGGCCTGTAAACATCTACGGCCAGCCGGGTGCCGTCCCGCATAGGGACCATAATGTCGGTTCCCTCCACTTTTGTGTTGTAGATCGGTTGAGAGGGTTGATTTTTTCTCATATGGACTCCTCCATTTCGGAATTTGTGTTTAGCAGTTGCGCGAGAATGACCGCGATAGATGCTAGGTTTCTCTTTTTATTAGCAGGAACTGCTACTGACCTTTTCTGGTTCCTCATCTCACCTGTGGTTCTACCAGTTAAGCCTAGCAGACAGCTCACTTCATCGTGCTGGGGAGGAATAGGCTAATCTGCGGGAAAGCGATCAGAAGCGCTATACCAACCAAAAACACAAGGGCAAAAGGCAGGATGCCACGTGCCACGTCTTCTAATGGGACCTTTGTAACCCCCTGAACAACGTATATATTAATCCCAACGGGCGGAGTGATTAGCGATAACTCTCCCAGGACACATATCAGAACACCGAACCATACGGGGCTGAAGCCGAACTCCTCGATAATAGGAAAGACGAAGGGCATGGTCAGCAAGATCATAGGCAGGCAATCTATGACCATGCCCAGCGGAATATAGAAGGCACATATGATTATGAGTATGGCGAAAGGTGAAAGAGGGAAACTGGTAATCCACCCGGAAAGCATCTGTGGAAGGCCGGTCATTGAGAGAAAGGTGTTGAATAGCATTGCCCCCACAAGAACAAAGAGGGAAAAGCAGCTAACTCTCACCGTCTCCGCTAGGGCTGAAAAAACACTGGCCTTAGTTAACCGACGTCTCGCCGCTGCAATGAGGAGGGCGCCGAAGGCACCGATTGCCCCCGCTTCCGAAGGGGCAAAGATGCCCACGTACAGGCCAACGATAACCAGAATGAAAAGCACAACCATCCCCCATACACCTGCCAATGAGGCAAACCGTTCCTTCCAGGTGAAGGACGCCTCGCTTGGAGGGCCCATTTCGGGATTCCTTTTACACATAAAATAGATGAGTAAGCAGAATAAGGAAGATAGCATTAACCCCGGGAAAATGCCCGCAATGAACAGGTCGCCGATGGATGTCTCAGTAATAATCCCATAGATTATGAAGATTGTACTCGGAGGAATGAGGATGCCCAGCGTTCCCCCTGCAGCTATACAGCCGGCCGCCAAACGGGGGCTATAATGATACCTTTGCATCTCAGGAAAGGCTATAGTGCCCATAGTCGCCGCTGAAGCCACGCTGGAGCCGGTACAAGCTGCAAAGCCGGTGCATGACAAAGTTGTCGCTAATGCCAGTCCACCAGGAAGCCTTCCCATCCACTTGTAAGCAGCAAAAAAAAGGTCCGTACTGATTCCTGAGTGAAAGGCGAATTGGCCCATGAGAACAAACAAAGGGATGGTTGTTAGCACATAGGAGGCCATCTCGGAATAGGCAACCTCTCCGAGAGAGGCAAGCCCTGCACCCATGCCCTGGATAAGGACAATCCCAATGAAGCCCATGGTTGCAAAACTAAAGGCGATGGGCAATCCCAAGATGACCAGAATCAGAAAACCGGCTAACGCAATAACGCCGATAAGGTAAAGAGACATCTCAATAATTCTTTCTTATCTCACTAACGTAATGGAGCAAATCGACAATCAAAACCAGGCAAATAGCGAGAGCCCCGACAGGTACGAGAAGCCGGGGAAGGAACATAGGTACCCCGATATTCGTAATCACTCTCCCTGTCTGATAGTAGGAAATGACTAGCAGTATTCCTCGCCACCCAATGAGCGCGAACAGAATTATTGCCCAAAGGGTGGTGGCAAAGCCTAACATTGCCCGTGGCCGAGGGGGGAGGTGGGAATAGAAAAGATCCACGGTGATGTGTGCCTTGGCCTGTTGGGTATATGCCAGGCTCAGCAAGACTATTGCCGGCAGCAAAACCTCGAAAATTTCAAGGGTTCCGACTATGGGTTTTCTAAACAGGTACCTCCCGATAACGTCGGCCGTACCCAGGAATAGCATTACAAGCAACAAAACCACGCACATGTACAGAAATATGTTGCTTGTCACCCGAACACCATACTCGAAACCTCGAGCTTTGTTATTGTTATTGTGCAAACGAGCTCCTTATTTTCATCAACCAGGCTGATTAGGGAATATAGCCCGCTAGAGGCCTGTCTACCCCTCCGTCGGTCATCATCTTATAGAGTTCCTTAAGCGCCTTCCTTGCAGGAAGCCCCTTTGCCTCATAGTCAGCTACCCACTTCTCCCACACCGGGAAAATCATTTTGTCGAGTTTATCCAATTCACCGGGGGCAAATTCGACTATCTCTCTGTCGGGGCCCGTATTCAAAAACTCTTTCTGGAATTTCGGGATAAGATCGTCATACGTTTTGGCACAGTTAATAGAGAACTGTTTCCAGTTTTTGTTTACGTAGTCTTTACCTGCCTGGGGAAGGGCCTCCCACGTTTTCCTATTCCACGCTTCTATGTGAGTACTGGTGGTCACGTATAACTCCGTCACATACTTAGAGACTTCATTGAGCTTGAACACATGGGCAGCATCCCATATATTGGCAACCGCATCTGCTATCCCCTTCTGCAGGGATATATACATTTCCCCAGTGGGGAGGGTTACTGGAACCGCCCCTATAGCCTTACATATGTCTACCCAACCCTCGCTCGGCACCCGGATCTTCACCCCTTTAAAGTCGGCAACATTAGTAACCTTCTTGTTAGAAAAGAGTATATAGGATCCGACGTTGAACAACGCCGTGATCTTCACCTGGGAGAACTCCTTGTCAAAATAGCCCTTCTCATACATCCCGATTTGGAAGCGTGCCATTTGTTCCCCTGAGGCACAGTGAACAGGGTAGTTAAACAGATCCCACATGGGAAAGACGCCATAATTGAATGCCGGATTGAAATGCCCTATGTTATTCACACCTTGGAGTGTGCGTTGATAGGTCTCCCCAACCTTGCCCATGGCCCCACCCGGATTGAATTGCACCTTAACGGCGCCCCCAGTGGCTTCCTCCAATCCCTTGTAGTATTCTAGCATATACTTGTATTCGGGAACCTTTGGGGGCAGCCAGAATTCGTACTGGAGCACCATAGGTTTCTTGGCATTTGCCTGGGAAAAACCGCCAAGAATCAGGCCACTTGCTACTACAATGGCCAGTGGAATTAAGAATAGCTTTTTCATTTCTTGCTCCTTTCAAGTCATGTTGTTAATAAACACTAGGTCTTTAACACCTCCCCCACATAAACCTAGAATCTGAATGCCAAGTCTTGTAAACGGGGAGAAAAAACTCTCCTGCCAGGGGCACGTATAAATAACTTGTATCTATCGCATAAACACAAAGCGAATCAATCATGCCGTCGATTATGAAGAAAGGGCTTTCCGGTGGAGATCTTTGGGAATACGGATTTTTTGCTCGAAGGGTTGGGGACGAGGTGCTGCGGTGCATGTGATCAGATATTACACTCCGCATCATCGTGAATAAGAGGACTCCAGAAAGCCTTTGAAATTGTTCCGAAATATCCTGCCCGTACCGCAAGGTGTTTCACTATTTACAGTATTTCGCCGCTTAACGTACTCAGGCTCACTCTTTTTTTCACATATTCAGACTTATGCTTACTATATAATGTGTTTTTGTCAAGCAAAAAGCTACCCCTGTCGTAAAGATTCAGTCTTGAGTGGGAGGGGCTTAAGGGGAAGGTCAGGGGAATGCCTCTCCACGACTCAAAGTGGTATGAGATACTAGGTGTTGCTTGATCCGGGATAGGAGGCTTTTGGTTTCTTATGGGGGGTGGGTAGGGAACAGCAGCGAGAAGGGGTCCTTGGTCTTGTCCTTGGCCAGTTCATCCAGAGCGTATTTGAGGCGGGCGGCTACCTCCTCACCT
>DATKZQ010000065.1:0-25622 GCA_035527895.1 Desulfatiglandales bacterium | reverse complement strand
CGATTTAGAAATATTATTGAATCCACCAAAACCAAAAATAGCCGAAAAGAAAGTTGGACGCAATGAGGCCTGCCCATGTGGAAGCGGGAAGAAGTATAAAAAATGCTGTGGTAAATAAGGCTATTTTACATTCCAAAAAACTAGTCTGCGCATAACGATCTGCTGCACTCTGCCGGCTGGAAGCAGGGGCGCTTTTGCTATTCAAGACGAATAAAGGGACAAACCTTAACTGTTTACAAACGCTCCGCCCGGTGGTGAAGCCGAATCCAGGTGATTCGCCGTGTACTGCGATCCATGCTCAAGCAGATTTCGCTAGAACCACCCCGCTCAGCTCGTGGGGAATAAAGGCATTGAGCGGAATAATAAGGAAGAAGGCAGAATTGGGGATACGCTAATGACTTCAAATTTCTTACTTTATGGGGCAACGGGTTTTGTTGGCGATGCCATCGCCCGTCTTGCTGTGAAGCGTGGACTCCGGCCTATTCTTGCTGGGAGAAATTCCGATAAGGTGGTGCCTCAAGCAACAGAATTAGATTTGGATTATCGCATCTTCAATCTCGATGATACCAATGCATTAGATTCAGCGTTGGAAAATGTGGTAGCCGTTCTCCATTGCGCGGGTCCGTTTATCCACACCTTCAAACCAATGGTAGAAGCTTGCCTTCGTCAGGGAACACATTATTTAGATATTACTGGCGAGTTTCCCGTATATGCGGCCTTAGCTTCCTATGATTCTCCGGCTGAAAAACAAGGTGTCATGATTTTGCCAGGTGTTGGTTTCGATGTTGTTCCAACAGATTGTCTTGCCGTTCACCTCAGGCAGCGGCTCCCCTCAGCCACCCATATTACCCTCGCTTTTTACTCCAAAGGTCCTGCCGGCCCACCACCGGGAACGGTTAAAACGATGGTGGAATTAATCCCTTATGGAAACAGGATTAGACGAGATGGAAGTTTGGTACCAACCCCAAAAGGTATCAATACACGCATGATTGATTTCGGGGAGGGGCCGGTGCAGGCAGTGAGATTGACTTGGGGAGATGTATTTACAGCCTATTACAGCACAGGAATACCCAATATCGAAGACTATGCCGTACTCCCGGATGATTTCGTTCGACAAATGAAAGCAATTGAGTATCTCCGGCCTTTGTTTAGCCTATCTGTGGTACGGAATATTCTTAAGCGATTGGTAAAGGCTGGTTCGACCGTTGAGGAGAGAGAACAAACCCAGGTAAGTGTGTGGGGTGAAGTGATAGACGACCAGGGTCGAAAAGCGGAATCGCGGTTACATGGCCCAGAGGGGGGAGTTACCTGGACGGCACTTGCGGCGTTAGCCGCAATTGAAAGAGTGCTAGGCGGAGATGTACAGCCTGGCTTTCAGACGCCGGCTAAGGTCTATGGGGCAGACTTCGTGTTGAATTGTGAAGGAGTTGTTAGAGAAGACCTTCCTTAAACCCGAATCAGGTTTGGTGATTTATTAGAGACACAGAACGCATAGGGGTGATGCACACAAGAGCATCTGCAGTGCCCAAGGGGTGCAACTTATCTTGCAGCACGTTATACACATATGAATTAATGTGAAATGAATTGTCTAAAATGCCCATACTGCCAAAAAAAGGCAGCACCATTTTTAAAAACATATTTTTGGGGCTATTTCCCAGGGAATCGGCCCAATGTATGCCAGAACTGCTCGAAACCTATTAAGTACAATCTGAATTATTATTTTCAGTGTGGAGCGCTTGTTTTAGTTCTATTGATAGCTTTAGGTTTTTTTGTAGATCCGCTCTTCTCAATTTTTGAAAGAAACACGAATACATCTTCACCAGTTACAGAAGTTCTGGGTTTCGATTTCATTGGTTTAATTGGCCAATTGCTTGAGATAGGTTTTGTTTTTTTCATTCTCTATATTTCATTTGAACTGCCTGCGAAGTATTTTGGTTTAAGGATTTTCAAAAAAAGCAATTAGGGAGAGCGGGTCGGGATAGAGCTGGGGCGCGCGCAGCCTTAGGATTCGGTGGCTTATCCACAGCTTTCGCTATGGCCCTCAGTCCGACTCCCGTGGAACAAGGGGGTCGCATCTTAACTATTAATTATTCAGACGAGAAACTTAATAATTAAGATGTGCCCCTTATCTTCTGATTTGTTTATTTGCTTAGCCCCGTTTCCCTTTCCCAAGAGACCCACGGGGGCGAGTTAATGGAAACCGAATTAGAATGGATTTAGATTCTTGTTCAGACTCGTAATGCCTTTAGTCTACCCGGATAGCTCTCCTTATACGTCAGTAATAAATTGATACTAGTGGCAGCGCCGGCAAAAGACATATAGGTGGGGACCTGAGAGGAAACAAACGCCTGGGCAATTATCATCAGTTCGTTCACGTCCTCTGGTACAACACTGAGTTGGGGCACCATAGCGATTGGCTTTGAAGATGCTGGGATCATTTCGAACATTCCATCCGCCCATCGGGACAATGCGCCCGACCCTAGCGATTGAGGCGATGCAAACCCACCTAAATCCAGAAAACCGATGAGAAAGTCGATGGATTCCCACCCTGAAACAATGCTAACCAATTCTCCCAATTTACCAGTTTCCATAATGGTTTGTGAGTAGTCTATAGGGTTTCGAAGAATATTGCCTGCAGCCGGACTAAATTCACGTATCCGATGGATAATCTCCTGCGGGAGTTGGGGGACGATTAACCCTTTCTTTTCAAATTCGTCGGCAACTAGGACACTATTTCCACCACCTGCACCAATCAAGGCAACATTTCTACCATTAGGGATAGGCATAAACAGAAGCGTCTGCAATATATCAGCCATCTCTTCCAGAGAATAGACCCGAATTATCCCGAATTGCCTGCAGAGGGCATCCCAAATCACTTCGGCCCCGGCGAGGGATCCGGTATGGCCGGCAGCGGCCCTGGTACCACCATGAGTAATCCCTCCCTTGAGTAATACCACGACCTTCTCTTTCGCAGCCCTTTCCAGCGCTCGGTGGAACCTCGCTCCATCCTTAACCCCTTCGATGTACAAGCCTATTATCTTGGTATCAGGATCATCAGCGAGATATTCGAGAAAATCGCTTTCGTTGAGATCGCAGGCGTTACCGTAGCTAATGACCTTGCTGAAGCGAACACCACGCCAGGCCGCCTGTCTAACTAGACTTCCTGCATTCCCGCCACTTTGGCTGACAAATGCTACATGGCCACTTTGCTGGGGGAAACCGATACCGAAGGAGAGGCGCGACTGAGGGCAGTAAATACCCATGCAGTTAGGGCCTATAATTCTAATCCCCTTTCTTCGAGAAGCTTCAACCAGTTGCGCTTCCAGCCTTGCCCCTTCTTCCTCCCCCGTTTCGCTAAAGCCTGCGGTACAAAAATGTATGGCCCTTACCCCTTTGGTATCGCATTCTTCGACCAATCCGGGCGAGGCTTGAGCAGGTACCGTGCTGATCACATAATCGACTGTGCCGGGTATATCCCGAAGGCTTTTGTAAACCTTATATCCTTGAATCTCACCGCCTTTGGGGTTTACCAGATAAATTGGCCTTTCAAATCCAATCTCGGTAAGGGCGTCTAAGAAAACTCGTGTCCAATGTTCAGGATTGGCGGTCGTAATCCCGGCAAGGGCAATCGACCGGGGGTGAAAAAGTAGATCCAGACTCTCAAAATGGGACATGCTCTACAATCCGCGCTCCTTTCAGAATTGAAGCCAAAACAGAATCGACAAAGAAAAAACGGGCCCGTGGCAGCCTGATTCATATTACTTCACATCCACTCGCATCTGCTTACAAGGACTGTCTCAAATCCTATTGTCCAGGCACGCTACCATGTTTCCTGCGGCAAAGCAAGTTTCAAGGAGGGGCCGAAGCAGTGAGGCGACCGGGCCGGGAGGTCCGTAAATAAGTAAATGACTTCACATGGCGATCTTTTTGCCCTATTCTTTTTGGTATGCCTAGATTAGCGAGACTTGATGCCCGTCCGCCTTACTCCGCTTGGCTGGAGGGCGAGCCTGATCCTCGCGATGGCGGGCAGGCACCCGGCGTCTTACATCATATCATGGTACGGGGAATGGAGCGTCCGAGTATCCTCAAAGAAAACAAAGACTGCGACAGTGTTCTCGAGCGGGAACGTGCACCTTATCCCGCAGCACGTTGTGCGGCATGATTTGTAAAAAAAATATCTTTTGACTTTATGAACAACAATGTATATACTTGGTATAAACATTAATTTTAAAGAAGAAGGTCAGGATGTTAACCAAAATTCATAAATGGGGAAATAGCCAAGGGTTGAGATTCCCCAAGACTATCCTTAAGGAAGCTCAAATTACTGTGGGAGACGAAGTGAATGTTACTGTTCAAGATGGTAAAATTATCATAGAAACAGTGAATAGGATGCGAAATACGTATAACCTTGAAGAACTGGTATCAAAAATACCAAAAGATTATCGAACTGAAGAACTTGATTGGGGTCCTCCTGCTGGAAAGGAAGAGTGGTAGTTGCCTAAGCATATTCCCAAAAAGGGGGATTTCATCATAATAACGTTTGATCCCCAGTCGGGTCATGAACAAAAGGGCAGACGACCTGCATTGGTAATAAGTAATACCCTGTTTAATAAGCACACAGGCCTCGCCATCGTGTGTCCAATCACGAATACCTACCGGAACTTCCCGTTCCACGTGAAGATACCTGACCAGTTATCATTGACCGGGTATATTATGGTTGAACAAGTCAAATCTATTGATTTCGTAAGCCGAAAAGTCAAATATGTTGAGACAGCACCTTTGAAAACAGTAAATGAGGTTCTTGGTATTTTGGATGCCTGCATATACTAGGGTGCCTAACCGCTTCAACTCCGACCTGAGAGGGCCCGGCGGCTTTGTAACGTGGGGACTTGGAGTCATACATAGTTGCCACGGAGGAGGGCATACCTTTTGGTTTTCAAGTTTCGACAGGGTTTGGCTTCTAAATTTTAAAATCTAAGGACGCCCCCCAAGCCCGCCTTGCAGGCGGGACTTTGCTCAGCCCCATTGGCAGGTCAGATGCAGAAGAAGCATCTGCCGCGCCCAGGGGCTGAAGAAAAGCAGGTCATGAAAGCCATGGTTGCTGAAGGAGATCCAACCAATAAACTGCGTTAACAAAAGTTATCCTATGGTTATCGGGACATATCACCCGATGGGGCTCTATAGGTAGGACAGCTTTTACGAAAAATGGCTAGGAACAAATTCCAACTGAAAACACCCTGGAGAAACAAAAGGTTATGCCTAGCGTTCCTCTGTATTGCGGCAATCGCTGTCATTTCCCTCGCCAAAGGGATCGGTGAAGGCCAGAATCCAGAGAACCTTGAGGAAGTAATCTGGGTGGGACATGTCAGGTTTGAATATAAAAGAACCGAAAGATATAGCGGGCAGAGCTCTGTGAGGAGGGAAAACGTTAAGGCCTCCAACAAATGGAACGAAGCATTTAACACCCATCTCACGATCAAGGCCTGCGGTAAGGCAGGGGATCTTCATATTCAGGGTATCTCCGGCAATCTAAGTCTGAATTATGATCATCAATACCGCTGGAAAAGGGACCACGAAAGTTGTCTTGATGAACGGGCTCGAGTTGAGAGGATCGTTCGTCCAGGGGATAGGGAATATGAAAATGAGCAGAGGTTTGGTTCCATTTCCGGTCAGCCAAGTGGAATGATTGATCTCAATTTACTTCCCGGCGCAAATACCTACTATCTCAGCGCTGTTGGGGAAATCCTTTATAGATTAAGTACTTCCGGCGAATCGGGCACTATATGGGCCTGTTCAGGAAGAGATCAAAGAAGTCCTATCCTTCAGAGGCCTGCTGAAGTATCCTTGCCTTTTGCGTTGATAACCTCCGGAAATGCCGGAAAAGGAATATCCGGCAAAAAGGACCTGTCCCCGAGCGCTGAAGAGAAAAAGAGAAGAAATGATTCTTTACAGAGAGGACAAGGAAGGGATATTGATGAGGGAACGGGACATTATGATGAGATAATAACTGCTGAATGGCACTTTGCTGCTAAGGATCCCTGCCAGGATGTCATCCAACAAGTTCAGACTGATCTTGCTTTCGCAGAGGCCTATGCCGATAAGAAAATCCAGGATTTTGCCTCAACTCTCACTGAATACGAAAAGCTTGTAGGTGACAAAGCATATAAAACCATACACGGGAAGCCGCCAAGTCGTGGTCAAGGGGACTTCGAAGAAGGTGGGCCCTTTGTTGATCCCGAAACCTGCGAGATCGTCGGCTTGGAGGAGTATCGGCAAAAATTGGCTGAGAAATGCAGGCCTGATATCATCATTGAGTCTATACAGGCTCATGAGGAAACGCATCAGAGACAATGTTTTAAATTCAACGAAGAAATGAATTCAGGTAATCCTCATATTAAAGGAATGATGGAAGTAACAGCCTATAAGACCGGCATAGGGGTTCTCCTTGACTGGTTAGAAACTCACTGCCCGAACTACGACACTTCTCAAGATAGAAGTCGGTTGGATAAAATCAGGAATTAAGCGGATCTTGTTTTTAGGTTCCAGCTCTAATGGGGAGAAACACCTGAATAGCACACTAAGTGGCGGGCGAGTCAGTTCTGCACTCTTAAAAATGACTCCTCAGTCAGTAAAGCGCGGAACGGGGTCGCCCTTCAGTTTTTAAGTTTCCGCATGCTTTGCTTTCCAGATTCTAAAACCGAAGGGCACCACCCAAGCCCGCGTTGCAGACGGGACTTCGCTCCACCTCATTGGCACGCCAGATGTACAGAACAGTATCTGCTACGCCCACGGGGTGCAGCTTATCTCGGAGCCTGATAGGCGGCGCTCCACGCCGCCCGGTCGTGTAGCGGGATGACCCCATTGTGCCGGATAATCCGCTCCAGGGTCGATTGGATTTCGCCGCCAACGCCATACCCAACGAGCGAGGGATGAACGCATTGGGGCGAATAAAATATGTAAAGGGGGGCAACTGAAATGTGGGCTTATATAATTCTTGGTGCCATTTGGGTTGGATTACTGATCCCAGTGGTTCGAGAACGTCGCGCCTGGATTGCCTATGCACACGGTGGAACCGGTCTACTCTTTACTTCATTGCTACTTAGTCTTGAACTCCATCAAACAGGAGATATCGCCGACATCGTATGGTTAGAAATCATCGGTTTTGTTCTCTTCATCCCTGCTGCCATTCTAATTGCATCAGCACTAGTTGCTATTGCACAAAGAAATCTGGTTAAGACCGGAATGATGAGAATTGTTCGGCACCCCATGTATCTTGGAACGGCTATCGCGGCTTTTGCTCTCATTTTAGTCTTTCAGTCTATCCTTTCAATAGTCTTGTCTATCATAGCAATAGTGCTCCTATGGATGGCATCCAAAATGGAGGACGATTATAACATAGAGCGATTTGGCGATAGTTACAGAGACCATATGACACGTGTTCCTCGGTGGAATGTTTTTAAGGGATTAAGAAAAGAGTAAGCTAGTAGCGTTGATTATCAGGCGATAAAGGAATAATCAAAGATTTCCATGAATCTGACTCTTAGGGAACTTACTCATTCGTAACACCATGTGAAACGGGGAGCTTTTAACTCCCCGTCTCTGAGCCACCCGTGTTAAATGGTTAAGATTGGCCCTATTCCCGCGGAATAAATAGATGCAGTAAGCCGAATAGCAAGATAGGAGGCGGAATCAGTTGCTGGGGCACCAGCCTGTGGGGCTGTGCAGTGCTTTATCTCGCTGCTATTCGGCACGCAGATTATCTCGCGGAGCTTTCGGCGGATAAGTATGAGTGCACGATTCATAGACAATTTCACAGTGCTACTTCTGGACATGGGTAACACATTCATGTTCGGTTGCAACCGATTTGGCAAGGACATAGACTATTCTGCCACCTACAGTAGGTGCGGTGGGGCTGTTCTGGATACGCAAACACTCTCGGCAGTCATAGATGCTCTCCTAGCAAGGATACTAACGGACTACCGCAATCCAGCGTACTACGATGCTTTCGGTACAGTTGGAGAGTACCTTCGCGAGCTTCCGATGGCTAAGACGTTGCCATCAGAGGAACTGGACATCTTAGAGCGGGTCTTCGGCGCACACGAGGCAGGACATATCCCCTACTCACATGTTCGCGTGCTGCGGGAGTTGAACAGGAGTCATGTTCTAGGCTTGGTCTCAAACATCTGGTCGAATCGAGGGTTTTTTGAGGCTGAGTTCAGACAAGTTGGCATTCTTGATCTATTCAGAGTCATTGTGTGGTCCTCGGATTACGGTTCTATCAAACCATCGGCTCGGCTATTCCGGGAGGCACTCGATGCTTTAGAGATGCATCCGGAAGACGTCCTGTTCGTTGGAGATAATCCCAAGAGGGATATCGTTGGAGCCAAGGCCGCGGGGATGAAAACAGCATGGCTTAGGAATGATCAAAGGCCTTTGTCTCCCGCCGACCCCATACCGGATTATACAATCTCAGATCTTGGTGAGCTTCTTGTGCTTGAGGCGAAAAAGTGATAGGAAAGCTGGCGGTAAAGCCGGATAACCCTGTACTGCCCGGTAATTCGTTCCAGGCTCCAGAAGGTTTCGCTGAAAGCGCCGCACCAGATGAGCGCGGAATAAGGGCAGTAAGCGGAATCATGATAGAAATCATTGAAGCAAATACTGATAAATTAATAGCAAAAGCAAAAGAGCTATTTCAAGAATATGCTGAATCATTGGGATTTGACCTGTGCTTTCAAGACTTCGAACAGGAGCTGGCCGATTTCCCGGGTCAGTACTCTCCACCGCGTGGCCGTTTATTTTTGGCAGTTTTCGAAAACCATCCCATAGGCTGCGTTGCCCTTCGAGATTTCGGGAGGGACATGTGCGAAATGAAGCGTCTTTATGTGAGGCCGGATTTCAGAGGACAAAGGGTTAGGAAGACTGCTGGCTGAAACAGTCATCAATGCGGCAAACGATATAGGTTATTACTGCATGAGACTTGATACAATCCCATCAATGAAAAGCGCAAATCTTTTATATAAGTCATTAGGATTCATAGAGATAAAATCCTATAGACCGAATCCTATTGAAGGGGCATTATTTTTGGAATTGAGTCTCAAATGATAGAAAGAACTATAAGCACCAGATGAAGGTTGTCAGGAAAAGCAGTCGCGCTTTTCTCATTTGTTTTTCCTGCAATGTATCGGAAACGTCATACGCGGAAGGAACAATGATTATCCGTGCGGAAAAGCCAGAAGACCAAATTGGAATAAGACATATCAATACCGAAGCTTTTGATACTGATGCTGAAGTAAACCTTATTGACGCCTTGAGGAAACGTGGTATTCCATTGATTTCTCTCGTAGCAGAGGAAAATGGTGAACTGGTCGGTCATATTCTTTTTAGTCCTGTCACCTTGGAGGCCGACAACTGCAGTGTTTCTATGGCAGGTCTAGCTCCGATGGCGGTAGCGCCAGCATTTCAAAAGAGGGAAATAGGTTCAATGCTCGTAGAGGAAGGTCTAAGGCATTGCAAAAAGGAGGGTTATGACGCTGTTTGCGTATTGGGTCATCCGGATTACTACCCGCGGTTTGGTTTTGTCCCATCCGTGAACTACGGAATCAAATCAGAATTCGACGTACCTGCTGAGGTATTTATGGCCAAAGAGTTAAGAGAAGGGGCCCTGGCCGAGTGTAACGGCATTGTAAAATACCACGACCTCTTCAATCAGGTGTAAGCCTATTACAAAGGGGCACTACCTCACGGACTTTCCCTCTATTTTTCAATCGCTAAAGGAGAAAATGATCAATGACAATAGCCATGATGATTCTTCAAGAAACACCTTTGATTGGGGATGAATATTGTCCCCATAAGTTTCGATATCTATCCTTTAGCAACACCGTCAGAGGCTGAGGAGCTTCTTAAACAGGTAGTGACTCATATTGAGTTGCTGGCGTTATCGCCTCATAACTCAATCCGGCGGACGCCTTAAACCGCGCTGCCGATTTTCAGCGATATGCCTTGAGCTGGCTTTTGAATAATGGCCTTGGCCCGCTATGAAAGAAAGGAAACATACTATGGTAAAATTTGAGACCAACATGGGTGAGATTGTCTTGGAGCTTTACGAGGATAAAGCACCCAAGACCGTAGCCAACTTTCTTACCTGCGTGGCGGAGGGACACTACGCCGGTACCATCTTCCACAGGGTAATCGACGGCTTCATGATCCAGGGCGGTGGCTTTACCCCCGACATGCAGCAGAAGCGAACTAGAAATCCCATCGAGAACGAGGCCGATAACGGACTCAAAAACGACGCCTATACCGTATCCATGGCCCGCACTGCAGATCCACATAGTGCCACGTTCCAATTCTTTATTAACGTTAAGAAAAACGATTTCCTGAACTACACCTCCAAAACCGAAAAGGGCTGGGGTTACACGGTATTCGGCAAGGTGGTCAAAGGGCATGGCGGGGTAAATAAGATCAAGGCCGTTCCCACCTGCAGCAAAGATGGATTCGACGACGTACCGGGAGAGCCCGTGACCATTATCAAAGCAGAGTTTGTGGACTCATAGCATTCTGAATCCTTCAATACTGCCAGGGTTCACGTAGAGGGGCCTGACTTCGGCTGAGCTTCCTTCGGGCTGCCTTCGTCATGCCGGGCGTACACCCAATTTCATGTCCCTTGGATCACTTTTTCATAGAGGTTAATGAAAAACATACTTTTCATCATATACCAGCCATACAAGTGGCTTGTCTTCGTCCCCTGGCTTGTACTGGCCACACTCTTCTTCGGTTCGCTGACCGTGTTCCTGGTTGTACTCACCAATCCTAGAATCGCGAGTTTCATCGGCGGCGCTGTGTGGGCGAGGCTGAACAGCTCTATGACACCCATGTTCGTGAGCGTTTTAGGCAGGGAAAACATAGACAAAAGACAGTCTTATGTGATCGTGAGCAATCACCAGAGCCATTACGATGTTTTTGTCCTGTACGGCTGGCTGGGGGTGGATTTCAGGTGGGTTATGAAACAGGAATTACGTAAGATACCGGGGCTTGGAATCGGATGTGAAAAGATCGGGCACATATTTATCGACAGATTCAACAGCCAAAAGGCCGTGGCGGCAATCAATGCCGCAAAGAGTAGGATCGTAAATGGCACATCGGTGATATTCTTCCCCGAAGGCTCAAGGAGCATGGACGGCAAACTGCATGCCTTTAAAATGGGCGCCTTTAAAATGGCGCTCGATCTGGGCATCCCCGTTCTACCAATTACGATTATAGGCACGAGAAAGATCCTTCCTCCAAAAACGATCAATCTTTTGCCGGGCCGGGTCAAGATGATTATTCATAAACCGATTGATATTTCCGGCTACAGCAATGACAACCTGAATGAATTGGCACAAAGGACAAAAGAGATCATCGGTGATGCACTCGAGCGGTAAGTACGAAAATCAGGTTCAGACCTCGGCTGTTGACAGAGACAGGTCCAGATAGTAAGTAAGGGGGGTCTCCGCTTGACTCTTGTGGGATCCCTTATTTGCTGATTAGCAGCGCCGTCAGGCATCGCTAAGAACTCTCTCTGCCACCTATCGTAAAGGGGCTCGAAATTGGGTCCGGCAGTTGGCAATGAAGATTTGCTTGATCAAGAATGAATATCGATAGATCAACTGATTTGTTGCATTATCGAAGGGCGCGCCTCTTTTCCCTATGGTGGAGCTGGGCTTTTTTTTCACGGAGAGGGGAATTTAACGAGCCGGGGAATGTGGCACTACTCCGGACGAGCCTATTGAGGGCCAAGCGGGCAGTAATTGAGGGATCTACCGGACAACCTGTTTAGCAAGCAGGTGTTTTTCTGAAAATGAGTGCAGTTGCGGTGAACAATTTATGGATTTAGAACATGGAGCACTGGTCCTTGAAGGCGGAGGTCTCCGGGGGGTATATACCTCTGGCGTACTTCGCTTCTTCATGGATAAAGGGGTTTGCTTTCCTTATGTGATTGGCGTTTCGATGGGGGCCTGTAACGCGGCTAACTATGTCTCACGCCAGCCAGAGAGAAACCGGATAGTTTGTATCCGTTATGTCAATGATGCTCGGTACATCAGCTATTCTCGTCTGTTAATGCGAGGCGAGCTATTCGGCATGAAGTTCATTTTTGACACGCTCCCGCATTCCTTAGTCCCATTCGATTTCAAGACCTTTATGGACAATGACGTGAAATGTATTACTGTCGTTACGGACTGTGAGACCGGAGAAGCGCTGTATTATGAAAAGAAGGAACTTGGTGAGGATTATCTGAGGGTCGTACAAGCATCGAACAGCTTGCCGTTTGTAGCGAAACCGGTTCATCATAAAGGACGAATTCTAATGGACGGCGGGCTAACTGACGCGGTTCCGATCCGCAAGAGTATAGATGACGGTAATGCGAAACATGTCCTTATTCTTACTCGCCCGAAAGGCTACCGGAAAAAACGGCCCCGTTTCATACGATTTGCCTCTATGCGATACTCCCGGTACAAGGGCCTATGTGAAGCTCTCGCAAGTCGACATGCAAGATATAACGAGACCATGGATCTCATCGATCAGCTCGAACAGCGGGATGAGGTTTTTGTAATCCGGCCCCGGTTAGCCCTCAATGTCGGCCGGGCTGAACGGAACAAAGACAAGCTCTACGCAGCCTATGATCAGGGGTATAGCGATGCCTCCGTATGTTATGCGGGGCTGCGCTCCTATTTGAATTCGAATTTCTAACGAATAGGTGAAGGGGGTCAGCGCTAGAACGCTGCCGGTTAGTCGGGCGTTAGACCGTCTTGGATAGTGCTTACCTAACAATTTGTCTTGAATTTCCTTTTACAGCAGGGGGCGACATGGAAGAAAAAACAAAGATCGGTATAATCATCTGTGACCGCTACCGCAGGTGCGCGGGCGGAAAGTGCTTCAGATCGTTGCGGAACAGAGAAGGTGCGTTCAGCAGGTACAAAAACAGGGAAGTTGAAATTGTCGGGTATACCAGCTGCGATGGGTGTCCTGGTGGTAATGTCGAATATGCCGTGGAGGAAATGATGGGAAACGGAGCAGAGGCGATACATCTTGCCACTGGCTTAGTTGTGGGGTATCCTCCGTGTCCCCATATCAACTATTTTCGTGATTTTATCAAAACAAAATATGGCCTCGAAGTCGTGTATGGCACCCATCCTATACCTCAGAAATACCTCGCTATGCATGATCAGTTGGGAACATGGGAAGGTCCCGAGTGGCAAGAAATTATTCAACCGACCTTAGTGGATGAAGAAACCCGTTTATCCTATGACTAAAAAACGTGCATAGGTTGAGCGGTTCGCTCCCCCTTATAGGGCATTGGAACTGATGGAGCTCCCTGAGCCCCGATTTGTCGGGACCCTTTAGAGGCAGGGCCTCCGCCATAATACCGGCGGACAAGTTCGCCATGGTTCCGGCGGATAAATCTGCGCTTCGTTTCGACAAGTCGCCGACGCGCCAAAGCCGCTATGGCGACGGTGCGCTGCAGGGTATTCAAGCGAAGACGAATAAGAAAACTTGACAGTTGAAAGGAGTACACTATGAACTATGAGCATCTTATCATTGAGATCGGCGATGATTCCGTTGCTGAAATAACCCTTAATCGTCCGGCACAACTCAATACATTCAACACCCCCCTGGCCATAGAACTCGCCCAAGTACTCAATGAATTAGACTCAGAAACACGGGCACGAGTCATTATCCTCAAGGGGGCGGGGAAAGCATTTTGTGCCGGTATCGATGTTAGTGAGTTTTTCGACAAAACCGCTATGGAATACCGGGCTTGGACAGAGCGTATGGAAAGGCCGCTCGTTACAATCAGCCGTATAAGCAAACCCGTTATCGCCCAGGTGCACGGAGTTGCCGCAGCCAACGGAGCCGGTTTAGTGGCGGCTGCTGACCTGGCTATTGCCGCTGAAGACGCACGTCTCGGTTTGACTGCTATAAATGTTGGGCTTAATTGCATAGGGCCGGTAGTTCCGGTTACGCGTTCGGTTGGAAGAAAGCGAGCCCTTGAGTTACTGTTCTATGGCGATTTGATAAAGGCCAGGGATGCCTTAGACATGGGACTCTTGAACAGAGTTGTACCCGCAGCCGATCTGGATAAGGAAACCAGGAATTGGGCCGCGCTTCTGGCCCAAAAGAGCCCTATAGCACTTCAAATTGCCAAGAAAGCATTTTATGCTGCGGCGGATCTGGATTACTACAAAGCATTCGAATACATGAACGAGGCTTTTGCACGACTCTGCAGCGCGGAAGACGCTAAAGAGGGTGTAAAGGCCTTCCTGGAAAAGCGAGCTCCCGTGTGGAACGAACGATAATTATAGGTAAAAGCAGGGGACTTCCAAAACCAAGGCCTGCGTTTAACAGGGTAACGGCAAATCGCAGGTGTACCGATAGCGTTAGCTGACACAGCTACGCCGGTCCTCTGCGGCTCAATTTGGCCGGTATCTGAAACATGCAAAAAACGAACTCGATTATCGCCTTAGCACCGCAGCATAATGATTAATATTTATTCTGCATGACTTCGCAATAGCGTAACTTATCGCTGCAGCCGGTGCCGCAAGCTGTGGGAATGTGAGCGACTCGCCGTCATCCTTTATGAACATGTATGGTGAAAATATCGAATTCTGGGACAGGATAGCAAAAAGGTATGACTGGATTACCTTGAAGCTGACAAAGGACTACTCAGCCCTTATTCAGCGTATCGTAGATGAGATAGATGGTTCGGAAAATGTGCTTGAAGTTGCCACAGGGAGCGGCCTCATCGCTGTCGAACTGGCCAGGAAGGCTAAGATGATTGAAGCGATAGATATATCCTCAAAAATGATAGAGCTTGCTAAAATTAAGGCGTCCGAAAATCAAATAGAGAATATACATTTCTCTGTCCAAAGTGCTTACAACCTTGACTTTGAGGGATGCACATTTGATGCGGCAATCTGTTCAAATGCACTTCATTGCATGGAAACTCCTAAACAGGCTCTGTCGGAAATCAGGAGGGTTTTAAAGCCGAAAGGTATTCTGATTGCACCTACTTTTTGTCACGGTGTCAATTGGCGATCACGTCTTATTTCAGAACTCATGAGCCTAACCGGATTCAAGTCATATCATAGGTTCACAATAGAAGAGTTCTTTGGGGTGATAGTGTCAAGTGGGTTTGCCATAGTCAGAAAGGATATCTCCAAAGACTTTATACCGCTCGCATATGTTGCTGCAAAATCCGCACCTGTGTTCGATTAGTCGAACAGGATTGATCGGCCCATCTTGAGGTTCTTTATCTGATGCCATTTTTCTCAACTTCGTGTATGATCGCAGGCTCGGCCGCTAGGGAGATTCAGGAGATGGACGCAAAGCCAGCCATATGGATAGCCTCCGATGCCATCAGGGATCTCACGAGCGATACCGTGCGAAGAAGGTTCACCAGGACAAAGGCCTGATTCTGCCAGTTAGAACGGGTGCAGTGCCTGCAACCGGACAAGGAAGCCATCGAGAGTCTCCGGTCGTCCCACTCAGGGATGGAGCATGTGCATTAAACCAGCACTTGCGGGCTAGCGTTACGGCCTCATTAGTTGAATGATGATAAACATAAGCAAAGAGGTACTAGCAGCAGAAGGCAGAATACGGCCGTTTATCCGCGAGACGCCCCTGCAGTATTCTTTTTTTCTGAGCAAACTCGGGAGCTGCGAAGCCTACCTGAAACTCGAAAACCTCCAGCATACAGGCTCATTCAAGGCCCGTGGTGCCCTGAATAAACTGTTCTCCCTGAGTTCCCCGGAGCGACGGGCTGGTGTTGTGGCCGCGTCAACGGGAAATCACGGGCTTGCAGTGGCCTACGGTGCAAGCAAACTTGGCATTAACGGCACAATCTTCCTTCCTGAGAATGCCTCTCCTCAAAAAGTGAAGGCGCTTCGTAACTATAAGGTTGAGATTAGATTCTATGGAGATAACTGTGAGGCAACGGAGAGTCATGCAAGAGCCGAGGCCAGGAAGACCGGGCAGATCTACCTATCACCTTACAACGATCCGAAGGTCGTGGGCGGCCAAGGCACGATAGGGCTTGAAATCCCGCGACAGTGTGAATCCGTTGATTCCATCATGGTGTCCGTTGGCGGGGGCGGCTTGATATCCGGAATTGCCGGATATGTCAAGGGTCTTCGAGGGGATATCAAAATCATAGGGTGCCTGCCCGAAAACTCGCCTGTCATGTATGACTCCGTCCGTGCAGGCCGTATCGTGGATTCTGCGGTTTCCCCTACCCTTTCGGACGCAACTGCCGGAGGAATTGAGGCCGGCGCCATTACCTTTGAGCCCTGCCGGCGATATGTTGACGACTGGGTCTTGGTGAGTGAAAACGAGATTTGCGAGGGCATGAAGCTCATCTTCGAGCACGAAAGGTTCGTTATCGAAGGCGCTGCCGGTGTTGTAGTGGCCTCTTTTGTAAAGATAAGAGAAAAACTCAAGAGAAGAAACGTGGTACTGGTAATGTGCGGCGGGAACATTGACGTAAAGGAATTCAAGCAACTCGTTTTCTAGATGACCTAGCGATATAGGTCATCGAGCCCGGACTCTTCAATCGAGACTGCAATGGGCGTGATTCACAGCCGCTTTTTTTCGACATCAGGGACGTTACTCCAGGCTCATGAACCCGAAAAAAACACACGACACAGTGCTGCTTACCCCCCAAACGTTTGCAAAGGGCTTGCGGAGGCTTGCCGAGAGCGACTCCACACTCGCCGCGGTCATTGCGGAATTCGGACCTCCGCCGCTGTGGACACGAAAACCCGGATTCGCCACCTTGGTGCTCATCATTCTAGAGCAACAGGTGTCCCTTGCCTCTGCCCGTGCTGTGTTCGATCAGCTCATTGGTGCTGTTACGCCATTCTCGGCATCGCAGTTCCTCAAAACCGATGACAAAACGCTGAAGGACGTAGGCCTCACTCGCCAGAAGCTCTTATACTGCAAAGAACTATCCAAATCACTCGTTGAAGGCCGAATAGACTTGAGGGTGCTGGATTCGATGCCAGATGCCGAGGTCCGCGCTGCGTTGACGGCAGTCAAAGGTATTGGTCCCTGGACCGCCGATATCTACCTCCTCATGGCGATGAGGCGACGGGATATTTGGCCCAAGGGAGATCGTGCTCTCGAAACAGCTGTCAGGGAACTCAAAGGGTTCACCGGCAGACCCTTATCGGATGGGTATGAGGAAGTTGGCGCTCCATGGCGTCCATGGAGGGCTGTTGCAGCACGTATTCTATGGCACTACTACCTGTCTACGCGCAGGAAGGCTGGATGGAGCCCGCCCTAGCGGCGCTCAAGCCGACCCGGCTCAAGCAGCACAGCTCACACTCGCGAAGCAACGTATATCTGGTTTAGGGGGTTTACATGGAACCTGAAAAAAGGCTTATATTGGACAACAGAACGCGGGTCGCCCTTGTAAATACTCTCAACAGGGCACGGGAGAAGTTCTATGAGCGACCACAATAAGAAAGGAGCATACCCATGGGAGAGACTAGCGCGCTAAAGGATAAGGTAAAGGAACTTGAAGAACGGAGCTGGGATCTTCCGGCTATCGAGAAAAGGTTCGAAAAACTCCTCGCCGACGGAATACTCAAGAAGACCCTCAACAGGGATGAGATTATCTCAAACAAACAGGAAATCCTGAATCGTGTCCAGCTGCGGGGAGAGGAATACGAGTTTCTCAGCCACAGCTGCTCCAAAGGCTCAGCCCTGGCAGTGATGGAGGAATTCGGTCTTGGAAATATGGATATTATCACGTCCCTTTCCCCGTTTCCCGGATTTGGAATGACGGGCTGGATATGTGGGGCCGTGACCGGAGGTCTTATTGCTCTGGGTCTGCACTTTGGTAGCCATGATCTATTGGACTACGAAGCAACCGGCCGCACCATGACTGCCGTTCGTACGTTCATAACCCGCTTTGAGACCGCATTAGGGACGATTCTATGCCCCAAGATGCATGAGGACGTCATATTCGGCACCTACATGGACCCGCGAGGAAGCCAGGAAAAATTTCAGGCCTTTAAGAACGCCAAGGGTTATGAGAAGTGTGCCCTACCCCCGGGCATTGGCGCCAGGATTGCGGCGGAGATTATCATCGAGAGCATGGAGGATGCAGCGGCCTAGTGGATGTGGGAGCTGTGGGCTGTGATTCCCCAAGGAGGTGCCCTTTGAAAACGTTAAGGCGCTCATGTCGCTCAAGTCAGAGGCCGCATAGGTGTAACGGCAACACAATCGACGGCTCGGGTCGAATTGCCGCCTTCACATGGACGGCAGCGCAGGCACGCCATTCAAAACTGACCTTTTGGTCCTTAGGACTGTGAAGATGCTTTCATCGCTGACAGCTGGCTGCGTTCTGGGCTTATCATCGGGGCTTGCTCCCGGGCCGCTTCTCACCCTGGTGATCACCCAAACCCTGAAACATGGTATGAGGGAAGGGTTCAAGGTTTCCCTTGCTCCCCTTATTACGGACTCCTTCATCATCGCAGCCTCTCTTTTGGTGTTGAGTAGATTGGCCGGGTTCGAGCGAATACTGGGTGCCATTTCGTGCGCAGGTGGGCTCTATGTACTCTATCTGGCCTATGAGTGCATGCGGACTGGCCCCATAACCTTTGAGGCACCTAAAGACCAGCCGCACTCGCTCAAGAAAGGTACGCTGATAAACGCCCTAAACCCCCACCCTTATCTGTTCTGGATCACCGTTGGATCGCCGTTGATATTAAAGTTTCGCGCTGAAAGCATTGTAGCGCCATTCGTATTCGTTTCGTGCTTCTACGCGCTCCTGGTTGGATCGAAGGTATTTTTGGCATTAGTGGTTGGGAAGTCCCGTACATTTCTGACGGGCAGGCGATATATCCGTGCGATGCGCCTATTGGGAGGAATACTTGCTATCTTCGCCCTCCTTCTCCTGAAGGACGCCCTGGTTCTTCTGGGACTGCTTCCATCGTAGAAAAGCTTCTGACCGTGCCTAAATTAAAGTTGCAGTAGTAGAATAGGTGATCGTAAGATGGGATGCTCCCCCAATCCTCCACCTCTCCTTTGAAAAACGACTATACAAAACCCGCTGACTTAGTGTATTTTGCTCATCAATAACCGCCTCGGTTATTCGTTCTGCTCATGCCAGGCCAGTATTACCATGTTATTGTGCTTGGTACGCATAAACCCTTTCTTACGCCTCTGTAGGTTGCAGCTGGGGATATTCTGAGCTTGTAAGCTATGTTTTTCAATGGAAGCCGTGTGATACTTGAATGGATACGAGGTCATGAGCTGACCTTATGGTGGATGGGCACTCTTTCTCTGGCTGCGTTTTTGGCAACCCTGATCCTAATCCCTATGCTCGTGGTTCACATCCCATCGGATTACTTTCTGCGGAAGAAGCGAACACTGGCCAACTTTCGGAGGCGATACTCGGTCATCCGCCTCATTGGCATTGTGGTCAAAAATATTTTCGGTATCGTTTTCGCTTTGGCCGGCCTTGCAATGTTAATCTTGCCCGGTCAGGGCATCATCACCATCCTTATCGGCGTTATGATGCTCAATTTCCCAGGAAAACTCACTCTAGAAAGGCGAATCGTACAGCAGCCCAATGTATTACGTGCTATCAACTGGATTCGGGCCAAGGCAAACAAACCTGCCCTGCAGGTTCCCCAACGCCGATCCAAAGGCAGGAAAAGATGATGGGGCCCTGCCATGATCAATGATGACATAACCGATGATCTGCTGGATGAGATTCGATCTCTCCGTTTCAGCCCCCCGACTACACACGTATACAATCCATTAGAGTATGCGCGCGTGCCCTATACACACTATCTGAGCCTTTACGGAAACTGCCCGAAGGAGGTTGTTCTCCTTGGAATGAATCCGGGTCCCTGGGGAATGGCCCAAACGGGCGTCCCATTCGGCGAAATAAGGGCGGTAAAGGAATGGCTTCGCATTGAAGCCCCTGTGGGAACCCCCTCTCGCATCCATCCAAAACGGCCGGTTCATGGGTTCAGCTGTTCGAGGAGCGAGGTTAGCGGCAAAAGGCTATGGGGCTGGGCGAGGGAAACCTTTGGGACACCTGAGCGGTTTTTCTCCCGTTTTTTTGTGGCAAACTATTGTCCCCTGCTCTTTCTCGAGGCAAGTGGGCGTAACAGGACACCAGACAAGCTCCCCGCAGCAGAACGGGGAATCCTCTTTACCGCCTGCGACCGGGCACTGCGCCGCGCCCTCCGGCGTATGGAACCTCGCTATGTGGTGGGGGTTGGTCAATTTGCATCAGAGCGGGCTCGTCAAGCCTTATCAGGACTTGACTTCATCATCGGCACCATCACTCATCCAAGTCCCGCAAACCCCAAAGCCAACCGAGGTTGGGCTACCCTGGTAACACAAGAACTCGCAGAGATAGGGATTCAGATCTAAGAACGGAAAAACCGGAGAAACCCGCACCTGTCTTTACAGACAGAGCCTGATACAAGCCTACATCAGAAAGCCCGGGACCAATCTCGGAAACAATCAACGATGCTCCCCTTACCAGAACACACGAGTGTTTGTCAAAGAGCCTGACAAAGATTCCAAATCTGTTCCTTTTGCTTCATGAATTCTATTGATATCGCTCCTGCTTGTCTGTATTAGTACATTGTATTCTTAGCTTTTTCAAAACACAGTCTTGTTTTCCGGCGCCTGAAACAACCGAGAACTCCATTCACTCGCCTTCGCCAGGATGCCCCGTGCGGAAGCGCGGGGAGCTTCACTCTTGGATAAGCCAACGTACGCGTCAACGAAAGGAGTTACTGTATGGACGATGGCTATCAAATCCTCAGAAACCTGAGTGATAACGAAGAAATTGCAAAAAAGCTCTTTGAAATCGAAGTGAGCATCCTTTCCATCGGCAGTTTCAAAACCCTGTTCGAAAGGCTGCTCCTATTAATTGAGGAGAAATTCGGAATCCCTCACTTGTGGATTTCTCTTATCGCCGAGAACGAAATATCGCACCTTATCGAAGCCCTGGAATCATCGGAACTGCTCAAGAATCGTCTTAGTCTTGTGCAAAAAGGTTTACTGTTGGATCTGCTTGAACATAAGAGCACCCCGATTCTGATCAATGAAAACCTGCAGCCCTTCTACAGGCTCTTTCCCGAAAACCATACCTTTTTTGTAAAATCCCTGGCCATCGCTCCGCTTGTTCTGGATGGGGAAATAATAGGCAGCCTGAATCTGGGTGATTTTTCCGAACTGCGATTTCAACCCACTATGGATACATTTTTTCTCTCTCAGCTCGCCGTTAAGATATCAATCTGTCTCTCCAACGTCAGCGCCCATGAGAAGCTCAAGTTTGTTGCCACACGCGATAGCGTCACTTCCCTATTCAACAGAAGCGAATTAGAAAAAATGTTGGAACGAGAATTCAGCCGGACCAAACGCTATGGAAATCCCCTGGCCGTTCTCTTCATCGACTGTAACGATTTTGAAATGGTGAACCATGCTTACGGCCATACCTGCGGGGATGCCCTGCTGAAGTATATAGCTGACCACGTGACGAGGATGATCCGAAGGGATGACTTGCCATTCAGATCTGCCGGTGACGAGTTCGTGGTACTATTGCCTAATCAAACCTCTAAAGAAGCATCGACGGTTTCCGAGCGACTCAGTGGTTTCTTCCGCGAAAACCCGCTCAAATTTGGTGATGCGCCTATTCCGGTTTCCGTTACCTGTGGATTTGCCTCCACAGAAGACCCTGAGGCCAACAGCACTGGGGCCCTCCTCAAAAAGGCCGATGAGCGGCTCTGCCAGGCCAAAAGCCGAAAAGATGTGAGCCGCTAAATAGTACGAGATGATACACTTTATGCTCACTCGATGATTTACTCCTCAAATGCTATGGGGTAAGATAGTCGTTGTAAGGGCAATCCGTTTTCATTTGTTCCGGCATACTTCATGCATGCTATCTCTCCAGTAGACGAAAGAGGCCTTCACTGAAAATCAGCTACAGGAGATAAGAATGAAAGCCACTACAGTTACCGAACACGGCAATTTCAAGGGAGAACTTATTGGTTTTCTTACCAACCTCCCTTTATTCGATGAACTCAAACCAGCCGAGATCAAGGGCATTTCAAGCCATATGAACTTCATAGAGCTCAAAAAAGACGAGATTCTCTTTAGGGAAGGAGAAAAAGGAAATTGTGTCTGTTTTGTGGTGGAAGGCACCTTGGATGTCATAAAACAGGCGTTAACGGGAGAGAGCGTTGTGATTACGGCTCTCCACAGGGGACGATCAATCGGAGAGATGTCCGTCATTGATGACTTCCCTCGCTCGGCAACGGTTAAAGCCCGTACAGACTCTAAACTCATCATACTGACGAGGGAGGGCTTTGACCTGATGTTGGGAGAAGATCCCCAGCTGGGTATAAAAATTCTCAAGAAGATCTCCCGCCTCCTGAGCCTCAATCTGAGGAAGACTTCGAGCCGCCTGGCCGACTATATGTTACCACTTACGTAAAGGTGGACGGCAAAAGGCTGTAGATCTCCGAGGACGTCGCAGGCTAACGAAATGTGAAGAGCGATGCAAGATACAGCCAAAGCGCTCATTACAATCGGTGTACTATTTCTGCTCGGCCTGCTGACCGACGCACTTGGCCGTCGTACCAAACTCCCCCGCGTTACACTTCTGCTTGTCTTCGGATTTCTGATTGGTCCAACGGGCTTAGACTTCCTTAATCCAAGCGACGGAAAATGGTTTTCCCTTGTTGCTGACATGGCATTGGTCATGATCGGATTTCCGCTCGGCGAGAAACTCGCCCTGTCGTCGCTCCGTCAGCATGGAAGATTCGTATTATGGCTCTCCGTCGCAGAGGTAGTCGGAACAGCACTCGTAGTTTTCATCGGCCTACTCGTTATTCGAGTGCCTTTGGACGTTGCGTTATTGCTCGCCGGTATTGCCCCTGCAACTGACCCGGAGCGCCCTCGTTCACGTACGCGAGGCTCGGAGCACGTAGCGGTAGGATCTGGAGATGCGCATTCCACCTCACTCCGGCGGGGGTCAATAGTCTTCGGCACATGCCTCTTACAGCTCCTAAGAAACTCACTGGAGAAAAGCATGGAGATATCTTTTTTTGCTCTGCCCTCACAACAAGGCCCCGTACGAGGCCGTTTCAAACCGACGCACCGCCCCATAAGCCTTAGCACTAAGGTAGCAGCCTGTGTGCGCCGTTTTGAGACGCCCACTCCTCTGAACCATGAGAGGCCTGCCCTGGCGCTCAGCTTCCGGAGTGTTGTATGGATACGAGAGTATCTCACATCTCAGTTCTCCTTACTCATGCCGTATGAGCCAGGTCTGGGCCAGGGACAGAGTCAAAAAAAGGCATCCCCATGCTCGGGTTAAGGTTAATTTCAAAGAGCTAACGTGTTGCCTTATCACTAAAAGGTGTTCTTGTTTATGGGTTCATGGGCCAAAAACGCCGAAACGGAATACTGCACGAATATCTCCAGCGGCCAGCATCCAAACAGCAAAAAGAATGGGGGATAATCGTGGTTATGCGTAAAGGTCCACGCATGACATGTCACCGAGCCGACATACTCGCTGGGATTGGCGATGATCCACGCCGTGATAACAATACCCGCCAAAACCGGGAACTCCGTCTTTATAGATACGGCAATGCAAACCACGAAGACTACGGCGTAGAATAACCAGAATAGGCCCCCTGCCCCGCTTCGGTAGTCTCCCATACTCAATGGAATGACCGAGGATATGATTATCAGAATGACGGGATTTACCCATCTGGGCGCGGGCCATCTCAACTTCCGTATCACCCGTATCACGAGCTTCGTGGAAAGCGTATAGGCCACCAGTCCTGCCAGTACCCAAACCCACACGACAAAGCTGTAATGTCCGGCAGTACCATGATAGCTCCATATGCTTGACTTCATCCCTATGGTTTCTTTTATATATTCAATGATGAATATGCCGAGCACGAGGGAAAGAAACCGTTTAGTCGAGATACCCAGGGCAACCCACCCCGCTATTGCAAAGCCAGCGATGAGCGAACCCCAGAAGGGGACGGAGATTAGGGGGAGATACCCTTCATGGTATGCGGAAAACAAGGTAACAACGATGAGCAAGGCAAGCAAAAGAAGATTCCGTGACCTCACGATCTTGGTATCGTGCGTCATCGCATCACTCCTGTCCGCAAAAACCCCTACTTCTCACCAGGAGAAATGGGGGTTTTGCTCTTGAGTCCATGGGACCCTCAGATAGAGGTTGCCTCTTCGGAAAACACTCGCGTATTAAAAAGTATAGGTTAGACGGCGCTTATGGTCAAGCAGTAGAATGACCGGATTTACGTTGCCTTTCCCATTCGTGTATTGTCTTCCGGCATGAGTCTCGGTACAGCTACAATGACTTCATCCGAGCCCGTCCTTTTAAGAAAAATGCCCGGCTGCCCCGTCATGTGGGCGGGCCCTATTGAATTTCTCAAAGATCATCCTACCCCAACACCCCCCTCGAGATCACCATCCGCTGCACCTCCGAGGTGCCCTCATAGAGCTCGGTGAGTTTGGCATCACGGAAGTAGCGCTGCATAGGATACTCCATCATGTACCCGTAGCCCCCGAAGATCTGGATACCCGCGGTCGACGCCCGCATGGCAAGCTCTGAGGCATAGAGCTTGGCCATGGCGGCATTGATTGAGAAGGGTTTACCGTTATCGGCAAGGGAGGCGGCATGGTAGTAGAGGAATCGTGCCGCAGCAATCTCGGTCGCCATATCGGCCAGCTTAAAGGAGATGGCCTGGTTTTTGGCGATGGGGGAGCCGAACTGGATGCGGGTCTTTGCATAGTCGGTACATTTCTCCAGCACTGCCTGGGCGATGCCCACGGCCTGGGCGGCGATCCCGATCCTGCCGTGATCCAGGGTGGCGAGCGCTATCCTCATGCCCTTTCCCTCTTCCCCCAGGCGGTTGGCAGCGGGGATGGGGCAGTCCTCGAAGAAGAATTCACAGTTGGTGGCGGCGTGCATGCCGAGTTTTTTGAATTTCTCCCCCTTGCTGAACCCTTTTGTTCCATACTCCACGATAAAGGCGGTCATGCCCCGGGGTGCCAGCTCGGGGATCATGGCGAAGACCACGGCCATATCACAGACATTCCCGCAGGTGATGAAGGTCTTCTGCCCGTTGAGAATATAGGTGTCACCGTCTTTAACCGCCCTGGTCCTGATGGCCCCGATGTCACTGCCGGCATCCGGTTCGCTGATGGCATAACTTGAGATCTTCTCTCCGGTGGCAAGGGAGGGAAGGAAGCGTTGTTTCTGCTCCTCGGTGCCGTAGTGAAAGATGGGTACGGTGCCGATGACGGCGGCACTATCCACGATATCGGCGGTTGAGGCACAGGCCTTTGCGATCTCCTCGATGGCAAGGGCCAGGGAGAGCTCGCCGGCATCGCTTCCGCCGTACTCTTGCGGCAGGAGCATGCCCAAAAGGCCCAGCTCCCCGATGCGCTTGAAGATCTGGTGTGGAAACTCCTCCTTCTCATCCAGCTCATCGGCTACAGGGGCGAGCTCTTTGGTGGCGAAATCCCGGATGGTCTTCTGGATGATTCTTTGTTCTTCGGTGAGTTCGAAATCCATT
>DATKZQ010000064.1:0-60545 GCA_035527895.1 Desulfatiglandales bacterium | reverse complement strand
GAAGGCGTCGAGATGGTGATGCCCGGTGATAACATTGCCCTGGAGGTAAACTTGATCACCCCCATAGCCATGGAGAAGGAACTCCGCTTTGCTATCCGTGAAGGGGGAAAGACGGTTGGTGCAGGCGTTATTAGTGATATTATAGAGTAAGATTAGAGTGCTGCTATGAACAGTCAGAAGATCCGAATTAGGTTAAAGGCTTACGATCACAAGCTGCTGGATCAGTCTGTCTCCGAGATTGTCGATACTGCTCGGGAAACCGGTTCAAAGATCGCCGGCCCAATACCGCTTCCCACGGAGATTAACAAGTTCTGTGTCCTAAGATCACCTCATGTTGACAAGAAGTCGAGAGAGCAGTTCGAGATAAGGACACATAAAAGGCTGATCGATATCCTGGAACCCAGTCAGCAGACGGTAGACGCCCTCATGAAACTGGATCTTGCTGCAGGTGTTGACGTTGAGATAAAGCTGTAGGAACAGAGGAAGATGAGTAAAGGGATTTTGGGAAAGAAACTGGGCATGACACGGGTCTTTCGCGAGAATGGTCAAAGCATTCCTGTCTCTGCACTGGAGGTTGGCCCCTGTTACATTATCCAGATTAAACGGGCGGAGAAGGAGGGCTACAACGCTATCCAGTTGGGATTTCAGCCCAAGAAAGAGAAAGGGCTCAACAGGCCCATAGCCGGTCATTTCAAGGCTGCGGGAAAAGGCGGTTTTCGCGTCTTGCGCGAGTTTCGAGTCGATAATCCCGAGACCTACGAATTGGGTCAGGAGATCACCAGTGAAATTTTCGATATTGGAGACCGGGTGACGGTGAGTGGCACAAGCAAGGGCAGGGGATTTTCGGGCGTCGTTAAGCGGTGGGGTTTTAGTGGAGGCGATACAAGTCATGGTACCCGGTCTCACAGGGTTCCTGGCTCAATCGGTGCAAGCGCAATGCCAAGCAGGGTGATGAAAGGGAAAAAGATGCCCGGAAGGATGGGTTATCAAAGGGTGACCGTTAAGAACTTGAGGGTTGTGGATGTGATACGGGAACAGAACCTTATTCTCGTAAAAGGGGCCGTTCCCGGCAGCAAAGGAGGCTTAGTAGAGTTAAGGGCAGCCGGTTAGCCCGTTTGATGCTTCCTCAAGAATCCCGATTGATGCGGAAAGAGGAATTTCGGATTTGAAATTGCAGAGAAAGTCAGGATTATGGCGGTCATAGATATATACAACGCGAATGCCGAAAAGGTTTCTGAACGAGATATCAAGGACGATATCTTCGCTGTTGCGGTAAGAGAGGATGTGCTCCATCAGGTGGTCAGGAGCCAGTTGGCTCATTCCCGTTCCGGTACCGCCTCGACCAAGAACAGATCTCAGGTATCGGCGAGTACCAGAAAGCTGTGGAGGCAAAAAGGTACGGGAAGGGCCAGAGTAGGAGCGAGTTCGTCACCCTTGCGCAGAGGGGGCGGGGTGGTTTTCGGGCCGACGCCGAGGGATTACTCCTTAAAGGTAAACAAGAAGGTGAAGAAGGCGGCTCTTCGGATGGCTTTGGCCGATAAATTTAGGGAGGGAAATGTCATCGTCATCGATACCTTTCAGCTTGAAGAGATTAAGACCAAGAGATTCTTTGAGATTTTGCAAAACTTTAATGTAGATAACGTTCTTATCGTTTCGGACGCGCAGAACGAGATCCTCGAACGATCTTGTAGGAATATCCCAAACGTCAAACTCCTCAGAGCTGAGGGACTCAATGTGTATGATATTTTGCGTTATGAGCACCTGTTATTTATTGAACCCGCTTTGGGAAGAGTCGAGGAGGCCCTTGGTCAGTGATGGATCTATATCAGGTGATAAAAAGACCTTTGGTAACCGAGAAAGGCACCAAGCAAAAGGAGCTTGCCAATCAGATAGTATTCGAGATTGACAAGCGGGCCAACAAGATTCTGGTCAGAAACGCCGTTGAGAGCATATTCAAGGTGAAGGTCGTAGACGTGAAGGTGATGAATACTAAGGGCAAAAAACGCAGAATCGGAAGGAATGTCGGGAA
The DNA here is from genome assembly GCA_035527895.1 of Desulfatiglandales bacterium. Classification (GTDB taxonomy): domain Bacteria; phylum Desulfobacterota; class DSM-4660; order Desulfatiglandales; family B25-G16; genus JADFWK01. Next base: position 58,516 of record DATKZQ010000064.1, on the reverse strand, counting down.
AAGGCCTGACTGGAAAAAGGCGATCGTAAGGCTTGCCCCAGGTGAGAATATTGAGTTTTTTGAGGGGGTTTAAAGGAGAAAACAGATGGCGCTCAAGAAGCATAACCCAACCTCACCTGGACGACGGTTTCAAACGGTATCTACTTTTGCCGAGATCACCCGTACTGAGCCGGAAAAGAGCTTATTGAAACCGATAAAGAAGTCCGGCGGCAGAAACTCGGCGGGCAGAATTACCTCCAGGTTTCGGGGAGGGGGTCACAAGCGGTTGTATCGAGTTATTGATTTCAAGAGGAACAAAGACAATATACCGGCCACGGTCGCGTCTATAGAATATGATCCCAATCGTTCTGCTAGGATCGCTCTCCTGCACTATCCGGATGGTGAGAAGGCTTACATCCTGGCTCCCGATGGACTGCGCGTTGGAGATCGGGTCGAATCTGGAGCAAATGCCGATATCAAGGCAGGAAATACATTGCCTCTCAGAAACATACCCCTGGGCACCCATGTACACAACATAGAATTGCACAAGGGGCACGGTGGGCAGCTCGCCAGGGGAGCTGGGGGATACGCACAGCTGACTGCCAAGGAGGGAAAATACGCGCAGGTTAAGCTCCCATCAGGCGAGGTGAGAATGGTTTTACTGGACTGCCGAGCCACCGTAGGTGAGGTAGGCAACCTTGATCATGAGAATATTTCCGTTGGCAAAGCGGGTAGGGCCTGCTGGTTGGGAAGAAGGCCTCATGTAAGGGGCGTTGCTATGAACCCGGTTGACCATCCGCTGGGAGGTGGGGAAGGGAAATCATCGGGGGGAAGACATCCGGTAACACCATGGGGGGTTCCGACGAAAGGGTATAGGACGAGGCGCGCCAAGAAAACCGATAAATTGATTGTTAAGAGAAGGAAATAGGAAAGGAGAGAGGCTTGCCACGCTCAGTAAAAAAGGGACCGTTTGTTGATGAGAGCTTGATGAAAAAGGCAAACAAGGTCAAGGGAGAGGGCTCGCATCAGGTTATTAAGACATGGTCAAGGCGGTCCACCATTATGCCCGAGTTTATCGGTCTCACGTTTGCCGTTCATAACGGAAAGAAATTCGTTCCCGTATTCGTTACGGAAGATATGGTGGGGCAAAAGCTGGGAGAATTTTCGCCAACCAGGACGTTTTACAGCCATGCTGGTGGCGATAAGAAGTCCCGCCTAAAAGGCAAGAAGTAATAACACGGTTTTCCCCTGATCTGGAAAGGGAGCGGGTAGGGAGACATACAGGTAGATAGGGTTAGGTTGTGAGATGGAAGTTAAGGCTGTTGCAAAATACATACGAGTATCTCCCCGGAAAATAAGATTGCTTATGGACGAGATCAGGGGAAAGAAGGTCGAAGAGGCGCTTAACCTCCTCATTTTTGCTCCCCAAAAAGGGGCTCCCATTCTGCGGAAGGTGGTTAATTCTGCTCTGGCCAATGCCGGACAATACCCTGATATCGATGTCGATAGTTTGTTTATAAAGCGGGTATTTGCAAATGAAGGCCCGACCTTAAAACGATTTAGGCCCAGGGCTATGGGTCGGGCAACACGTATTAGAAAAAGATCCTGTCACTTGACAGTGATACTTGGCGAGAGATAGCCCTGTATGGAGCGCTCAGGGGTGATTAAAAAACACAGACGTTACAGGAGGCTTTAGTGGGCCAAAAGGTACATCCGGTAGGATTGAGGCTAGGTATCAACAGGACCTGGAATAGCAGGTGGTTTGCCGGTCGGGAGTTCGGCTCCCTTGTGGTAGAAGACCACGAGATCCGGAGCTTCCTTAAGAAACGACTTTATCAGGCCGGGGTCTCTAAGATAGAAATTGAAAGGGCTGCCAGCAAGGTGAGGTTGCGAATTTATACTTCCAGACCGGGTATCATAATCGGTAAGAGAGGCGTTGAGATAGAGAACCTCAAAAAGGAAATAGAAACCAGGTTTGGGCGGGAGATTTTTATCGATATTAAAGAGGTGAGAAGGCCGGAATTGGAAGCCCAATTAATTGCGGAGAACATAGCGATGCAATTGGTTCGCCGGGTGGCCTTCCGGAGGGCCATGAAAAAGAGCGTTTCTTCGGCGATGAGATTTGGCGCTCAGGGCATAAAGATTGCCTGCGCCGGTAGGCTCGGGGGTGCGGAGATGGCCAGGAGAGAATGGTACCACGAGGGCCGGGTACCGTTGCACACGCTCAGGGCGGATATAGACTACGGATTCGCCGAGGCCTTTACCACATATGGTGTAATAGGAGTAAAGGTAACCGTGTTCAAAGGCGAGATTTGGCGTAATAAGATGGAATAGAAGGGATTTGGTATGCTCAGCCCGAGAAAGGTTAAACATAGAAACGTCCACAAGGGGCGGATGAGGGGCAAGGCTTACAGAGGGTCGGATATCGAGTTTGGTGATTTTGGCATGCAGGCGGTGGAGTGCGGCTTTATGTCTGCCAGACAGATCGAAGCTGCACGGGTAGCAATCACGAGACACATAAGGAAGGGTGGCAAGGTATGGATTCGCGTCTTTCCAGACAAACCGATAACTAAGAAGCCTGCTGAAACGAGGATGGGTAAAGGAAAGGGTAATTTCGAAGCTTGGGTAGCGGTGATAAAGCCCGGCAGGGTTCTGTACGAGTTAGAGGGCGTTAATAGAGAGATCGCAAAAGAGGCCTTCCGGTTGGCCGGAAACAAACTGCCCTTTGCTACCAAATTTTTGGCGAGGAGTTCATAGGGCCGTGAAAGCAGCAGTCTTACGGGAATTGAGTATTCAGGAATTGCTAGAGCGGGAAAGGGATTCGAGAAAGGAGCTGTTTAATCTTCGATTCCAGATGGCTACGGGCCAGCTCAGTAAGCATACGGCCATAAAAAAGGCAAAAAGGGACATTGCTCGTATCAAAACGGTATTGAACGAGAAGTATACCAAAAAAGGCAAAGCTGGGGCTGAGGATGGAGAGACGGGGTAAGAAAAAAGAGATGACTGGCGTTGTTTTAAGTAGCAACATGGATAAGACCGTGAGGGTCATGGTTGAGAGACTGGCCAAGTACAAGAAGTACAAGAAGTACATCAGGTACCGGACAAAATACCTCGCCGAGGACTCGCAGAATAGGTGTCAACCAGGCGATAAGGTGACAATTATTGAAACCCGGCCCCTCAGCAAGATGAAACGATGGAGAGTATTAGAAGTCTTGGAGAGGGCTGATTAACATATCTTATCTCAGTGGGTTTTGCTTCACTACGTATCCTCTTATCAAGAGAAATTATAGCTATGATTCAGGCTCAAACGATATTGAATGTGGCGGACAATTCAGGCGCAAAGAAAGTATACTGCATAAAGGTTCTGGGCGGAACAAGGCGAAGATATGCACGAGTAGGGGATGTCATCGTGGTTTCCGTTAGGGAGTCACTGCCTAATAGCAAGGTAAAGAAAGGCGATGTGTTAAAGGCAGTTATTGTCAGGACAGTCAAGGAGATCAGGCGGGATGACGGGTCGTACATTAAATTCGATGAGAACTCGGCCGTTCTCATCAATCAGCAGAATGAACCAATAGGAACACGTATCTTCGGCCCCGTGGCCAGAGAGCTACGGGCGAAACGATTTATGAAGATTATTTCCCTTGCCCCTGAGGTGCTATAACTATTCTCAAGGTTGTTTATGATGGCTGACTACAAGTATCACATAAGAAAAAACGACAAGGTAATGGTAATCGCCGGAAAGGAAAAGGGCAAGATCGGGTCGGTACTCAAGGTGATTCCCAAGAGGGAAGGCGCCATAATAGAGAAGCTGAATATGGTCAAGAGGCATACCAGACCCAGCGGTAAGACCGGCAAAGGCGGTATCGTGGAAAAAGAGGCTCCTATTAATTTATCCAATCTTTTGCTTGTCTGCAGTAAGTGCGCTGAGCCAGCAAGAGTCGGAAGAAGGGTGCTTGAGGATGGGAGCAAGGTACGGTTCTGCAAAAAATGCGGGGAGTTCCTGGACAAGTAACGCCATGTTCCGTCTGTTTTGTCAGCCCCCTGCGTGTTGTCGTCCGGATGGAGCAAGCTCAATATAATCAATAGAATCAACAGAGCCGATTAATTCATATGTCTCGATTAAAGGAAAAATACGGGAGAGAAATCGTACCAGCTCTGATCAAGGAGTTTGGTTATCGAAATACCATGGAGGTGCCGAGACCGGTCAAGGTGGTTCTCAACATGGGTCTCGGAGAGGCAATCCATAACATAAAAGTCCTCGATTCTGCCGTGGAGGAATTGGGAGTCATTACTGCACAGAGACCGGTGGTCACCAGGGCCAGGAGATCCATTGCAGGCTTTAAGCTGAGGGAAGGAATGCCTATCGGGTGCATGGTCACACTTCGAGGGCAGCGGATGTACTGCTTTCTGGATAAGCTTTTCAATGTAGCCCTTCCCCGGGTTAGAGATTTTCGAGGCTTGTCGGACAAGGCCTTTGACGGACGCGGTAACTACACGCTCGGCATTAAAGAGCAGATCATTTTTCCCGAGATCAATTATGATAAGATTGATAAGGTCAAGGGTATCAATATCACCATAGTTACTACTTCAAAGACAGACGCAGAGGCTCGTTTTCTTCTCGAGAGGATGGGATTACTATTTCGGAGGTGAGAAAGGGGTTGCTTTGGCGAGAAAATCATTGAAAGTAAAGGCGAAGAGGACACCCAAGTTTTCTGTTCGTCGGTACAACAGGTGTCCTATCTGTGGAAGAGGCAGGGCCTTTTTGAGGAAGTTTGGGATTTGCCGGATCTGTTTCAGGAACCTGGCCTCAAGAGGCGACATACCGGGTGTTGTTAAGTCGAGCTGGTAGAAGATTAGCAAAGGAGAAAAAGAATGTCCATGACCGATCCTGTTGCTGACATGCTCACGAGGATTAGAAACGGGATTATGGCTTCATATGATGAGGTAGAAGTTCCGTCCTCTAAGATGAAAGTCAGTATAGCTAAGATATTGAAATTCGAGGGGTATATCAGAAATTACAAGGTAATCGAGGGCAAAACGCAAGGTCGCCTCGTCATTCAGCTGAAATACGGAGAGAATAAGAGCCCTGTTATTAAAGGTCTCGAAAGGGTGAGTAAGCCGAGTTGCCGGGCATATACTCGGTGCAATAAAATCCCCAAGGTGCTCAACGGTCTGGGCATCAATATTGTCTCAACCTCTAAAGGAGTAGTGACCGATAGAGAGGCAAGAAAAATGGGGGTAGGCGGGGAGATTATTTGCTCGATTTGGTAGCTATGGTTACCATTCTGCTTAGGTGTTTGATAGCGTGGAGTTAGGATGTCACGGGTAGGTAAGAAGCCAATTATGGTGCCGGAAGGGGTGGAAATCGCCTTAGACGGCAATGTATTGTCTGTGAAAGGACCAAAGGGGGAGTTACAGCGTCTCATTCATCCCAAGGTCCAGTTGGATATTGAAGCTTCCCGGATACAGGTATCCATAGCCGATTACTCGAAAGAGTCCCAATCATTATACGGCCTTTTTCGTTCCCTGGTAGCCAATATGGTGGCGGGTGTTACCGAGGGATTCAGGAAGACCCTTGAGATAGTTGGTGTTGGATATCGGGTTGAGCTTTCCGGAAACCAACTCGTTTTTCACCTCGGGTATTCGCATCCTATTAGCTATGATCTTCCTTCCGGTATTCAAGCCCAGATCGAGCAGAGGAATAGGGTAGTGTTGAGTGGGATAGATAAGGAACTACTTGGCGATACGGCGGCAAAGATCAGGGGATTTAGAGCCCCGGAGCCCTATAAGGGAAAAGGCGTCAAATATCTAGAAGAGAAGATTAGACGGAAGGCCGGAAAGACAGGAGCAAAGAAATAGGCTGTTTGTTTGATTAGTGTGGAGTCATGATTTCTATTAAAGATAAAAGAGATGCTCGGTTAAAAAGGAAAAAGAGGGTACGAAAAAAGATTTACGGAACGCCCGAGCGACCACGTCTGGCTGTCTTTAAGGCGGCGAGACATATCTATGCTCAAGTCATAGACGACAGCACTGGGCGAACACTGGTTTCAGCATCCACTATCTCGAAAGACCTAAAGCCAAAGGCAAAGGGCATTAGTGGGAACATAAAAGGTGCGACATTGGTGGGCGAAACCATTGGGAAGAAGGGCAAGGCAAAGGGCATTACAGAGGTCGTTTTTGACAGGGGTAGTTTTCCGTATCACGGCAGGGTCAAGGCGCTCGCTGATGCTGCTCGAGAAAATGGACTGATATTCTGAGGTTGTTTCATCTATCTACCAATCAAAGGAGCGGTAATTGATCAAAGAAGATGAAGATCTGCAACTCATCGAAAAGGTGGTTTATATCAACCGAGTTGCAAAAGTCGTGAAAGGGGGCCGCAGATTTAGCTTTAGCGCTATCGTGGTTGTTGGCGATGGCAAAGGCTCTGTGGGCGCCGGACTGGGAAAGGCCAAGGAGGTCCCAGAGGCGATCAGAAAGGGTGGAGATCGGGCTAAGAAGGATATGAGGCCTGTTTCCCTCCATGAGGATTCTATCCCCCACGAAGTAATCGGGGTTTCTGGCTCAAGCTCAGTCTTGCTTAAGCCGGCACTCCCCGGAACAGGCATTATTGCGGGGGGCGCGGTGAGAGCGGTTCTTGAAGCCGCAGGGATAAGGAATGTTGTCAGCAAATGTCTCCGTTCCCATAATCCCCATAATCTGGTTAGGGCTACCCTGCATGGGCTCAGTTCCTTGAGATCTCCTGAGAGTATTGCGAGGGCACGGGGAAAGACGGTTGAGGAAATCTTGACCTGAGCGATGATACGGTGTGAGGATTCTGTATGAAATTACACGAATTGAGGCCAGCTGAAGGTTCGAGGAAAAAGAGAAGAAGAGTTGGCAGAGGAGAAGGCTCTGGAAGCGGGAAGACTGCGGGCAGAGGCACGAAAGGCCAGAACTCCCGCTCCGGTGGAGGTGTTGCTCTCGGGTTTGAAGGGGGTCAAATGCCCCTTCAAAGAAGGATTCCTAAACGGGGCTTTACCAATATCTTTGAGAAAAAATATGAAATCATTAATGTAAAGGATCTGAGGAACTTCGCATCAGGTGAGACGATTGACAGAGAGAAATTGCGCGAAGCAGGGCTTGTTAAGAAGTCGGTAGGATTAAAGCTTTTGGGAGTCGGTGAGATATCGCATCCCCTGACCATAAAGGTTGACAAGGTCAGCCGGGCGGCACGAGAGAAGATTGAATCTGCAGGGGGCAAAGTAGAGGTAGCATAACGATGATTGGCGGTTTTCAAAACATTACCAAGATCCCTGAACTCAGGAAGAGGATAATCATTACCCTCCTGATGCTGGCAGTATACCGGCTTGGCTGCCATATACCTACAGCTGGTATTGACTCGGCGGCCTTGGCTGCCTTTTTCAGCTCCAAGCAGGGGACCTTATTCGGCCTTTTTGATATGTTCTCGGGAGGCGCGCTCCAAAGGCTATCGGTTATGGCCCTTGGGATAATGCCTTACATAAGCGCGGCAATTATTCTTGAGCTTCTCACTGTTGTTGTTCCTTATTTGGAAAAGCTGAAAAAAGAAGGAGAGGCTGGGCGCAAAAAGATAACACGGTATACGCGTTACGGCACAGTAGTGCTGAGCCTCATTCAGGGTCTTGGTATCGCAATTGGTCTCGAGAGCATGACGAGCCCCTCTGGAGCGCTCATCGTTCCAGTTGGAGGTTGGGGCTTCAGGCTCATGACCATGATTACCTTAGCTGCCGGTACGACCTTTTTGATGTGGCTCGGCGAGCAGATAACCGAGAGGGGAATCGGAAACGGCATTTCACTGATCATCTTTTCGGGAATCGTGGCGAGGTTGCCTTCTGCTGTGGGCAATTCATTTCGACTCATGGGAACGGGAGAGATGAGCCCCTTTTTCGGACTTCTTTTGGTCGTCTTTATGGTGGCCATTGTGGGGGTCATTATCTTCGTTGAAAGAGGTCAGCGGCGGATACCGGTCCAGTACGCAAAAAGGGTGATCGGCCGGAAAATTTACGGGGGGCAGAGCACCCATCTTCCTTTGAAGATTAATACTGCTGGCGTTATCCCCCCGATTTTTGCCTCTTCCATTATTATGTTTCCTGCTACTATAGCTGGTTTTTTGAATGTGAAGCAGATTGGCTGGCTTCAATTTATTGTGGGTTCCTTGGCACCTGGTCATCTGATACATACATTACTCTATGTAGGTTTTATCGTATTTTTCTGCTATTTTTACACGGCCATTCATTTTAATCCTGCTGAGGTTGCGGATAACATGAAGAAATATGGCGGTTTTATTCCGGGGATACGGCCGGGAAGAAGTACCGCCGAATATATTGATCGGGTACTCACGAGGATAACGTTCAGTGGAGCCATTTACGTCTCCATCATTTGCGTTTTGCCGGAAATCTTGATTTACAAGCTCAATGTTCCTTTCTATTTTGGGGGAACGGCGCTTTTGATCGTCGTTGGCGTCGGTATAGACACTATTACCCAGATAGAAAGTCATTTGCTGACAAGGCATTACGAGGGGTTTATGAAGCGAGGCCTAAGCAGAGCGAGATAATTTATGAAGGTTCGAGCGTCCATTAAGAAGCGTTGTAAGAATTGTAAGATCGTTAAGAGGAGAGGTGTGCTCAGGGTAATCTGTGACAACCCACGACATAAACAGAGACAAGGTTAGGCGCCTGTTTATGGATCATCTACGGTTCTAGCGGTCGGTAAGGAGATATCGTTGTGGCCAGAATTGCTGGTGTTGATTTACCAAAGGGAAAGAGAATCGAAGTAGCGCTTACCTATATTTATGGTATAGGCAGAAGTAGCTCCAGGCAGATTCTCGAGAAGGCAGGTGTAGATCCCGACACGAAATCAGATCAACTGAGTGAAGACGAGATAACGAGAGCCAGAAGGATTATCGACGAATCCTTTAAGGTGGAAGGAGATCTGAGACGGGAAATATCCATGAATATCAAGCGCCTGATGGATATGGGCTGTTATCGGGGGCTGAGACACCGGAAGGGCCTTCCTGCGAGAGGGCAGAGAACTCATACGAATGCAAGAACCAGGAAGGGACCCAGGAGAATCATTGGAAGGCGGAGAAAATAGGCGTCTGGAGGAATAATGGCCAAGGAAAGTGGAAAGGCGAGCAGAGGCAAGAAGGAAAAGAAGATCGTTGTCAACGGGATTGTGCACATTCAATCTACCTTTAATAATACCATCGTTACGATCACCGACATGAACGGTAACGTTGTTGCCTCATCGAGCCCGGGTCAAGTAGGATTTAAGGGTTCCAGGAAGAGCACCCCCTTTGCGGCCCAGCTGGCAGCGCAAAGCGCACTAAAAAAGGCAATGGCCTTAGGTCTCAAGACCGCTGAGGTTCGAGTTAAGGGTCCCGGTGTCGGACGTGAAGCGGCCTTACGGGCTTTGCAGATGGACGGATTCTCCGTTACTATGATTAGGGACGTGACCCCGATTCCACATAACGGTTGCAGGCCACCGAAGAGGAGAAGGGTGTAGGAGGGATAAGAGTGGCTCGATATACAGAGGCGACATGTAGGTTGTGCAGGAGGGAAAATCTTAAACTATTTCTCAAAGGTGATCGGTGCTACACGGACAAATGCGCCTTTGAACGCCGTTCTTATGCACCGGGTCAGCATGGCCAGAGGAGGGGCGGCAAGATTTCCGATTACGGGGTCCAACTTCGAGAAAAACAAAAGGTAAAGAGAATTTACGGAGTATTAGAAAAACAGTTTCGAAAGTATTATGAGAGGGCTGAAAGACAGAAGGGTATTACTGGAACTAATCTGTTAATCTTCTTGGAGCGCCGATTAGATAATATAGTGTATCGTATGGGATTTGCATCCTCACGGCATCAGGGAAGACAACTGGTAAGGCACAGTCATTTTACCGTGAACGGGAGGAAAGTTAACATACCTTCATACCAGGTTAAGATTGGTGATGTGATAGAGGTGAAGGATAAGAGTCGCAAGATTCCTACTGTTCTTGAGGCAATAGAGACCGTTGTGAGGCGTGAGATGCCGTCGTGGTTAGAGGTTGATAGCGCTAGTTTTCGTGGTGCCGTCAGAGAATTTCCCAACCGTGAAGAATTGACCATGCCGATTAATGAGCAGCTGATAGTCGAGCTCTACTCAAAGTAAAGGAATTCCTAACGATTTTACCCTTAAGATATGGCAAAAACTTTTTGAAGACACTCATAACAATCTGTCTTTGAGGTGGTGCATATTTATGAAAAAGCTACAGCAAAAGAACTGGAGGGATCTCATCAAGCCCAAGGCGATAGAAATCGAAGCCGATACCTTCACGGATTTTTATGGAAAATTCGTGTGCCAGCCTTTGGAAAGAGGTTTCGGAATAACCCTCGGTAACGCCTTGAGACGGATTCTCCTGTCTTCTCTGCAGGGGGCGGCCATTGTGTCTGTCAGATTTGATGGTGTGCCTCATGAATTTACGACGATTCCCGGCATAAAGGAGGACGTAACAGACATTATTCTCAATCTCAAAGAAGTAAATCTTAAGATTGTCGATGACATTGAAGAAGGGGAACAGATCAAGTTTGCTTTAGACTGTCAGGGGGAAAAAGATGTAAAGGCCGGTGACCTCAGTACCGACGGTAAGGTTGAGATAATGAATCCGGAAAAACATATTGCCACCCTCAACAAGGACGCCGTTTTACATGCCGAGATGATAGTCATGTCTGGAAAGGGATATGTTCCGGCAGAGAAGAATGTGACAGGAGAGCAAGAGATCGGTGTAATACCGACTGATGCCCTCTTTTCCCCGATCAGGAGAGTTATCTATGTAGTTGGTAATGCACGGGTCGGTCAGAGGACAGACTACGATAAATTGACCCTCGAGATCTGGACCGATGGAACGGTTAATCCGCAGGATGCTTTGGCCTTTGCAGCAAAGATTCTCAAGGAACAAGCAACGCCTTTTATTAGTTTTGAAGAAGAACCAGAGGAAGAAATAGAAAAAGAAGAAAAAGAGACAGAAGAAAAGGTAAATGAAAATCTGTTTAAGCCGGTAAGCGAGCTTGAGCTGTCTGTGCGTTCCTCGAATTGCCTCAAGAATGCCAACATAAAGCATATCTACGAGTTGGTCCAGAAAACAGAGAGTGAAATGCTCAAGACGAAGAATTTCGGGAGAAAGTCCCTGAACGAGATAAAGAGGATCCTGGAGGAGATGGATCTGCAGTTTGGCATGGAATTGGAGAACTTCCCCTTTCCCAAGCATGATGAGGAGCAAGGAGAAGCTGAACGGGAAGAGGAACAGGATTAATGAGACACAGAAAGGCAGGGAAAAAGCTGGGTCGTGACTCGAGTCACCGAAGGGCTGTTTTGAGAAACCTGGTCACCTCGTTATTTAGATATGAGGAGATATCAACAACACATGCAAAGGCTAAAGCCCTGCGACCTATTGCCGAGAAGATGGTTACCCTGGCGAAGAGAGGAGATCTTCATGCGCGTCGTCAGGCCCTTTCTTACCTCTTGGACAAGTCTGTTGCCCATAAGCTGTTTGAGCAGATGAAGGATCGCTTCTCTGATCGCCAGGGTGGGTATATCAGGATTTTAAAGGCCGGCCACCGGGTCGGCGACAATGCGCCGCTTGCGATTGTTCAACTCTTACTTGCAGGTGAAACGAAAGGCTCGAGCAAGGGCGCGAGGAAAGATAAGAAGGGCGTAAAAAAGGCGACCAAGAAGGTTGCAAAGGAGAAGGAGACCCCGAAAGAAGAGATAAAAGGAGCCGAGCCTGAAGAAGAGAAGGAGAGCACTAAAGCAAAGAAGCGGGATGCGGAACAGAAACGGGATACTGGCAGGGGTGAAAAAAAGGTCTCCAAGGAGAAAAAGGGAACCTCTCGAGGGAAGAAGCGGGGCACAGGGGACGAGCAGGACAGCGCTAAGGATCAAGTGAACGGTTCTGAGAGCGGACAGGAGAAGGCAGAGTAACCGAAACAGAGAAACGGTGTTCAACAAAGAGAAGAGATTAAAGCTCAAACGAAGAGCGCATGATTGTTCGTGTAAGAGAGCCCCCTTTACGACCCCGAAGAAAGGGGGCTTTTTTTTGGGTAGTTGTCGTGTATAAGTTCAATCATAAGGATCTGCTCGGAATAGAGCAACTTTCAGTCAGCGATATAAACGTGATCTTGGATACCGCCGACGCATTCCTTGAGATCTCGTCGAGGGACATAAAAAAGGTCCCAACCTTACGGGGTAAGAGCATCATCACCCTTTTCTATGAACCAAGCACGCGAACCAAGGCGTCTTTTGAGATGGCTGCTAAACGGCTGAGTGCAGATACGCTCAGCCTATCGGCAAATGAGAGTAGCATGGTTAAAGGAGAGACGCTTATTGACACGGCACAGAACCTTGAGGCCATGAATCCGGACATCATAGTCCTCAGACATCCCTCAAGCGGTGCACCCCATCTCTTGGCCGAACACTTGAATGCAGGGGTAATAAACGCGGGAGATGGAATGCATGAGCACCCGAGCCAGGCCTTGCTGGACCTTTTCACCATCAGGAAAAAGAAGGGCCGGATAAAAGGGCTACGGGTGGTCATTGTCGGGGATATAGCACACAGCAGGGTCGCTCGTTCAGATATAGTGGCTTTAAGGAAGATGGGTGCCCAGGTGACTGTATCAGGCCCGCCGACCATGATCCCGCCTGATATCGAATCATTCGGCGTTAAAGTCGTTTTCGATCCGGCGAGAGCACTGAAGAATAAGGATGTTATTATTGTGTTGCCGATTCAGCTGGAAAGGCAGCAGGGAATTCTGTTTCCGAGCTTACGGGAATATTCCATTTTCTTTGGTCTGAATCAGGGACTCTTAAAGGGGGCCAAGACGGATGTCATCATAATGCATCCCGGTCCTATTAACAGGGGTGTTGAGATAACCGGAGACGTGGCGGATGGCCCTTTTTCCGTTATCCTTGATCAAGTCAGCAATGGAGTAGCAATACGAATGGCCCTACTGTATTTACTTATTGGAGGGGGACGAGGTGATAACCTGGATTAAGGGTGGCGAAGTGATCGACCCCCGTATGGGAACCCAAAAGAGGCAGGATATTATCATAAGAAAGGGGAAAATTGAAAAGCTCCTTGCTCCAGGGAGTTTTGAACTCCCGGGAGAAGGCGATGTACGGTCGGTTGATGCAACCGGCATGATCGTCGCCCCGGGCCTTATTGATATGCACGTCCATCTAAGAGAGCCCGGGGAGGAGTATAAGGAGACAATTGCCACGGGAAGCATGGCAGCTGCAGCAGGAGGTTTTACCGCGGTAGCCTGTATGCCCAATACCACACCGGTGAACGATTCTCGCTCAGTTACCGAATTCATTTTAGAGCGTGCGCGGAAGGCCAACCTGGTGAGGGTGTATCCTATTGCGGCGGTCAGCAAAGGCCAGAGAGGCGAGACGCTGACCGAATTCGGGGATCTAAAAGAGGCAGGTGCCGTTGCGGTATCCGATGATGGGAGGCCGGTTACCAATAGCGAGCTCATGCGCAGGGCGATCGAGTACGCACAGTTCTTCGGTCTGCCGGTCATCTCCCATTGCCAAGATCTCGATTTGTCTCATAACGGTGTTATGCACGAGGGTGCTGTATCCACTCGCTTGGGCCTCAGGGGAATTCCTGGGGCCAGCGAGGATATTATGGTTATGCGGGAGATACTGCTCGCCAAATTAACAGGATACCCTGTTCATATAGCCCATGTGAGTACTGAGGGGTCTATTGACTTTATCAGGCGGGCGAAGGAGGCAGGAATTCCCGTGACCGCCGAAACTGCTCCCCATTACTTCAGCCTTGATCACACCGCTGTCATCGGCTATGATACGAACGCCAAGATGAATCCGCCATTGAGGGAACCTAAAGATGTAGAAGCCGTCAGGAAGGGACTTGCCGAGGGCGTAATAGACGCTATTGCAACGGATCATGCCCCCCATAGCCCTTTGGAGAAAGAGGTGGAGTTCGATAGGGCAGCCTTCGGCATCATAGGCCTACAAACCGCTCTGCCTCTCACCCTGGCTCTGGTGCGGGATGGGGTCATAAGACTGCCTGCGGCGATTGCAAAGCTCTCCTGCAACCCTGCTAAAATTCTCAGTATTAGGGGCGGCGCCATTGAAGAGGGCAAAGAGGCGGACCTGACGATTATAGACCCTCATGCCGAATACGTGTTCAGCAGGGAACTCGTTGAATCAAAAAGTGCCAATTCCCCGTTTCTGGGCAGGGAGCTAGAAGGTAAGGCTGTCTTAACCATGGTGAAAGGAAGGATTGTCTGGGAGTCCGATGAACTCAGTCCTCGTAGTCGATGATGAATTGAGCATGCGAGAATTCCTTGAGATCGTTTTGACCAAGGAAGGCTATGACGTGCATTTTGCAGCGAGCGGCCAGGAGGCGTGTAATATTCTCGACAAAGAGGCCTTCGATCTGGTTATTACCGATATCCGGATGGACGATATTGACGGATTAGGGGTCCTCAGGAAGGTAAAGGAGGTCAACACAGAGACCCCGGTCATCATCATTTCGGCATTTGCAACGGCCGAGACAGCGGTTGACGCCATGAAGGATGGGGCTTACGATTACATTCCTAAACCATTTAACGTGGCTGACTTCAAGAAGATTGTCCGCGATGCCTTCCAGAGCAAGACGGTTTCGAGGGGTCAGGTTGAGGAAGAGTTTCACTTTGGCTATCTCATTGGAGAGAGTCCTCAGATGAAAAGGACCTATGATCTGATCAGGAGGGTTGCGAGCACAAAGACCAATATACTCATCTCCGGTGAGAGCGGAACCGGAAAGGAATTGGTGGCCAGGGCCATTCACGGAGAGAGCCCAAGAAAAGATCAGCCTTTTGTTGTGATCAACTGCGCCGGTATCCCGGAGACATTAATCGAAAGCGAGCTTTTTGGTTACAAGAAGGGGGCATTCACCGGGGCAAATACGGATAAAGAGGGTCTCTTTGAGGCTGCGGATGGTGGCACGGTATTCTTCGACGAGATCGGTGAGCTAACCCCGGCCATTCAGGTGAAGCTCTTGAGGGTTATTCAAGAGAAGACCTTCACGAGGATTGGGGAAACTGAAGAACGGCAGGTAGATGTACGATTTATATCGGCGACAAACATAGTTCTCGAAGAGGAGGTCATGGCTGGAGGTTTCAGGGAAGACCTCTTTTTTCGGCTCAACGTCATAGAGATCTCAATGCCCCCGTTACGGGAGAGAAAAGGGGATTTGCCCCTTTTGGCGCAACATTTCCTGGGAAAATATACCCACGAACAGGGAAAGGACATAAGAAAGCTATCCGGATATGCAATGGACCTTTTGAGCCAATACCCGTTTCCCGGCAATGTAAGGGAATTGGAGAATATCATCGAACGGAGCGTGGCACTGGAAAGCTCCACTATCGTTTTGCCTCAGAGCCTATCCCTCTCTAATTTCAAGAAGACTCGGATACGGGAGGACAGGAGGCGCACTGACCTCGGTGAAGACGGAATAAAGCTTGATAAGGTCATAACGGAGCTCGAAAAAGACTATATCCTCAAGGCCCTGGACATGGCTCACGGATCCAAACAAAGGGCTGCACGGCTCTTGGGTATAACCCTGCGATCGTTGCGGTACCGAATGAGCAAGCTCGGCCTGGAGGCCTTCTCCGACGAATCATGATTTCTCTTCAATACCCCACACAATCTTCTGCACGGAAAGCTGTCACCGGAACACAGCTATCACAAGTTTACCGAAAATTGTCATAAGTCTGACAAAAAATGTCCGCGACAGGCAAGAAAATGCGGTTCTATAATATGTGTTGAAGTCTGCTCAGGGAGTTTAAGGCTATAACTATTTGTAATCATTGCAATTGTTGTCTTCAGGTCAAGACAACCTTCAAATGGCACGGTACTTGCTTTACAACTTGACAAAGGCTAAACTGTATAGGGGGAAGGGAGGTGAGTGTTCCGCAGGAAATTGTATAAGTTTTGCAATCATGTACCATGCAAATAAATTATAGGAGGATAGAAAGATGTTGTTAAAATTAAACAAAATGAAAGACCAAAAAGGTTTCACACTTATTGAATTGATGATCGTTATTGCGATCATCGGAATCCTGGCGGCCATAGCCATCCCGCAGTTCAGTGCATACAGGAAAAGGTCGTATGATTCCTCGGCACAGTCTGACCTGAGGAATTCCGCCACAGCTCAAGAAGCCTACTATGTTGATGAATCAAGCTATTGTAGTGACACGGCCACCCTCATTGGCGCCACTTACGGATTGTATTTGTCTGATAAGGTGGTTTTCACTATAACACATGGCGGAGCTAACAGCTACAACATGGAAGCATATCATCCCTCAGGGGAGAACAGTTATATCATTAAAGGTCCAGGTGGCTCTATAAGTAAGTATTAAGCTCTAACGTGATTGACTGGGAGACGTTTCAGTGTAAACGTTTCTCCCAGTCCTATTAGCTTATTTGATAGGGTTCTTCCGTATCGCTTTTCTAACTGTAATGGTATAGGACAATGATCGAAAAAAAGACTGAAAGAGGTTTCACGCTTATTGAATTGTTGATTGTTATTGCGATTATCGGAATCCTGGCCGCCATAGCCATCCCACAGTTTAGCAATTACAGGAAGAGGTCTTATAACTCTTCGGCAGAGTCGGACTTGAGGAATGCTGCTACAGCCCAAGAAGGCTATTATGTTGATGAAGACACCTACTGCAGTTTAACAAGCACCCTCACTGGCGCCACTTACGGATTGTATTTGTCCGATAAGGTGGTTTTCACTGTAACACATGGCGGAGCTGACAGCTACAACATGGAGGCATATCATCCTTCAGGAAGCGAGAGTTATATCATTCGTGGCCCGGGTGGTTCTTTAAGCAAGAAGTAACATAAACCCCTGGGAGGAGCTAGGTCTTCTAATGCCCCTCCCAGGCTTAGCATTCTATCTGATGTGCTGCTTCTTTACTCCCCTTCAAACTGTAAAGACTTTTCCTTAAGCAAAACACCCCACTCTTTTAGGGTTTCTGATCTGCGAAGACACAATTTGCCTATCAAGGGAATAACAATATCTGCTTTAGGCTGTAAGTTGTAGGACTGACCCCCTTTTTGGAGATCGTCCAAGATTTTCTGAAATATATTTCTATCCGACATAAGGATAATAGCCTTCCCCGTCTCTCGTTCAGCGCTCTCATAATTACCTATGCGGTAAAATATTTCTGCCAGGTGAAGATACAGTTTTATATTTCGAGGATTCGTTTTCAGAGCACTTTCAAAATAGGTTACTGCTCTGCCGAGTTGCCCCTTCTGTTTGAATGCTACACCAAAGTACAAAGGAACCTTCTCTCCAAATTGTTTCTCATCCGATACCCTCTGTAGATGGTAGATAGCTTTGTCGGGTTGACCTTTTCGCAAATAATAGAGCCCGAGGTTGTAGTTTGTCACGATACTGTCTGGATAGAGTCTAAACGCTTTAGCCAGGTATTTATAAGCGAGTTCATAGTTACCTTTCCTGTCAAAAACACCGGCAATATCGTTGTAGATATGCGGGAATTGGGGATTCATGGATAATGCCTTGTAATAGTAATAGAGCGCTTTTTCATAATCCTTAAAATCGCTATATATCTTACCAAGGTTGTAATACGTGACAAAAGTTTCATCTATCCGATTGGTCACTGGTTTTTCTATAGCTTTCTGGTATTCAAGGATTGCCTCGTTTTTATGGCCATGATCATGATAATATCTGCCGAGGTTATGGTGGGGCCTAGAGAGATCAGGTGATTTTTCAATAGCATCCATCCAGAGGCTTCTTTCATTTTTCCAGGCAGAGTTTCGCATAAAAGTGGCATGCCCAACGCCTATCAGCAGGAGGATGATGAAAGCTGATATAATATGCTTCATAACGGGTTTCTTAGCGTACAATTGTAGGAGGTTTACAAACCCAATGGCAATGGGCAGGAAAAAGAGCATAGAAGGGATGTAGTTACGGTGCTCAAATATCAGCTCCAGGGGCAGTATTGTGGACTCTATTGCATGGTTTAAGAAAAAGAAAAGAATGCAGAACGAAAAGAGAGGCCTTTTCTTCGCTAAATAGACAGCATAGCCGATAGCCCCTAAAATAAAGAGAATGGAGAGGAAAGTCCAAATGGGATTAAAGAATGATGTAGAAATGTGAATAGAATGAGCTATGCTGAGCCTATTGGGAACGGGGTAGAGCAAAAGGGTTATATAGAAAACAATGACGCGAGGTTCAGTTAACAGCCGTTGATAGAGGGTGAATGGTCGATTTCCATAGCCAATCGAAAATGAAAAAATATTCCCGCCCTGGATATAGAAATAGGTGAAACAGAATATCAGGATTACACCACCAACAATCCCAAACAGCCTCAGGTATCTTCTCAGCTTTTCTCCTGTTATTTCCTGGATCAGGAGAATCTCATAGAGGAAAATGCTCACCGGCAGCATGGCGGCGTTTTCCTTTGACCCGAGAGCCATGAGAAATGAAATGAAGCACGTTATGAAGAGAAGAACTTTCTTGGGGTTCGTATCGGTTGTTCTGGCCCTGAGGTAGAAGTACATGCTCATGATATAGAACATGCCGGCAAGCGAAGCCATCCTTTGGACGATATTGGTCACTGCCTGGGTATGAATCGGATTGATAGCCCACAGGGTGGTTGCGAGAAGGGCGATGAAGTAGGAATCAGCTGCGTACCTTGTCTTGATTGATGGCAGATTCACAGTATGGTAGATGAATAGGAAGAGAAAAATCGATGACAGCAGGTGAGTGAGTACGTTGATCAGATGGTATCCAAAGACATTGAGACCGCCGAAATAGTGATTCAAGGCAAAGGTGAGACAGGCTACCGGTCTATAAAGGATGGTAGGGTTGTTGCGGTCAGAAAAGAGGGCTCGTTTAAGGTTTTGCCATGTTATTTCTTTGAGGTGCAGATTGGGGTTATCTGTTATGTTTGCCTCGTCGTCAAAATGCCAGGAACAGTCAAGGGAGTTGCCGTATATCGAAAAAACGATGATCAACAGTGCTACGAAGGAAAAGACCACGACGCGGCAGTGTGTAAGAGAGGGTTTGGCGTTTGACTCGATTGATTGGTACACCTCTTGCACCTCTTGTTCTCAAGAATCCTGCAGGGTTCCAGTTCCGTGAAGGATACGGATCAAGTATTACATTTACCTTGCTTTGACAAGCTGTTTTTTGCGCCTCTATAGTAGCTTTGATAGTTTCGTAGAAAGTCCCATTTCCCCTCCCCTTGTGGGAGGGGATTAAGGGGAGGGGTAGGTAAGTAGTTGAAATGCTGCCTTTTTCACCCTCACCCCAACCCTCTCCCATCGAGGGAGAGGGATTTTTTGACTTTTTACGAGCTCATCAACCTTGAGTTAAGGTAAAGACCTCAATAAATCTCTAAAATAGTCGACGGGATGCCGAATACGTCCAATTCAAAAAAAGCCGAAATACATTTTGCTTTAAATTACATCAGGGCCTCACTGGTTGCCCTCCTGGTGATTCTGATTGTCTGCATTATCATTCTCGCTTGTGTGCCCCCAGTCAGCAGAGACGCACTTGTTCACCATCTGACCATTCCCAAGCTCTACCTCAAACACGGCGGTATGTATGAAATCCCCTCCTTTGTCTTCTCTTATTATCCTATGAATCTAGATCTCCTGTATTTGGTGCCGCTGTATTTCGGCAATGACATAGTTCCCAAATTTATTCATTTCTGTTTCGCTTTACTTACAGCATGGCTTATCTACCGTTACTTGAAGCGACGAACTAGCATCACCTATGCGCTGCTGGGAGTTGTCGTTTTTCTCTCGATTCCAATTATTATTAAGCTCTCCATAACCGTTTACGTGGACTTGGGGCTTATCTTCTTTTCAACGGCGTCCCTTCTCTTAGTGCTCAAGTGGCTTGAGGACGGTCTTAGATTACGGATTTTACTCTTATCTGCTCTTTTCTGTGGTTTGGCAGCTGGAACAAAATATAACGGCCTGATAACATTGATCCTCGTGACCTTGTTCATTCCATTTCTCTATTCAAGATACGTACCAGATAGCAAGCCGGGCTTTTTCAAGGCGGCCGGATTTGGCGTGTTTTTCCTCTGCGTGGCCCTTCTCGTCTTTTCTCCGTGGATGATGAGGAACTACCTGTGGACTAACAATCCCTTTTATCCCCTTTACGATCACCTGTTTAATCCACACAATGAGTTGAACCGGCAGACGATCGGCCTTTTTGCTTATAGAAGCCTTGTCTATCATGAGACGTGGTGGCAGATGCTGCTCTTACCGGTGAGAGTTTTTTTTCTGGGGCAGGATGGTAATCCCCAGTATTTCGATGGCAGGTTGAATCCTTTTCTTCTCTTACTCCCCATATTCGCCTTCTGTCGTATAAAAGATGATCCTCCAGTCTTGAGAGGCGAGAAGAAGGTATTCCTCGCCTACGCAATGCTCTTTTTCGCAACCGCCTTTTTCAGCAGCGGCGTGAGAATCAGATATCTCTCGCCTATTATCCCTCCGCTCGTAATCCTGTCTATCCTCGGTGTCAAGAAAACGGTTGATTCAGTTTCAGGGCTGACGTATCGATACTCACGAACCATAGGCTTTGCAGTCGTCTTTTTGGTCGTTTCCTTTGCCCTTTCGCTCAATGCCCACTATATCTTCTCGCAATATGGATACGTAAATCCTTTCGGCTATCTGAGCGGTGCCGTGAGTCGTGATCGGTATATAGAAACATACCGCCGAGAATACCCTGTTTTGAGATACATTAATGAGAACCTCCATCATGATTCCAAAATACTATTTATTCATATAGGGGAAAGGGGGTATTACTGTGACAGGGAATATATTCTTGACATGAACTTCAATAGAAGTACGCTCCACGAGATTGTAAGGAAATCAAAAGGTTCCGAAGATATCCTGCAGGGAATCACCAGCCTCGGAATAACCCATTTGCTCATACGATATGATATATTTGACCGCTGGGTGAGAAGTACTTTTACAAGCAGGGAACAAGAGTCATTAAGAACCTTTTTTAAAGGGCATGTCAGACCCCTCTTTTTTAAATGGGATTACGGGATATCTCAAATAGAGCAATCGCCGATTTAAGATACGAAGTTTATACCTAACGAGACTTTAACTTGATGTATTTGCGAAATTATTCTAGCTTGAAGTTCGGAAAGTTCTGTCCGATGTATGAAAGTTCCAGTTACTAACGACTGCATAGTATTCCTTGCATTGGACATAACCGGTAAGGTTGTGGGAGGGGCACTCTAAGAACCTCGGTTGTCTGCGACAAAAGAGTTCCATTATTCCAGAAGTGGCAGGGAGTTATCTCCCGTTTATGACAGTGTTTTTCGAACTCCTTGAGGGCATGAAAATTGCAGAACTCGTCGGTAAGCATGTGGTTCAAACGCTATTGTCGCAGAACCTAATCCTGGAGTTTGTGGAAAAGATGGAGTAGCACAACATATCACATCGACAATACTTTAGGGTGTATTAGCTAACTCATGGAAAAACCAAATGTATCGATAATCATCCCGGCGTATAATGAAGCCCAGGCTATAGGCGACGTAGTCACCAAGATTACGCACCTGTATCCCGATTTCGAAGTCATCGTTGTTAATGACGGCTCCATTGATGACACGGCAGATGTTGCAAAGGCCGCTGGTGCACTTGTTTACAGCCATCCTCAGAACATCGGAAACGGTGCTGCCGTAAAGAGCGGTATCAGATTTGCTTCGGGAAAGATCCTGGTCTTTATGGATGGAGACGGTCAGCATCGCCCGGAGGACATAAAGGAGATGCTTACCTGCTTCCCTGACTACGATATGGTAGTAGGTGCCAGATCAAAAGGTCATCAAGCATCTTGGGGGCGAGCCTTGGCAAACAGGGTATACAACTGGCTTGCTTCATATGTGGCGAAATTTCCCATTCAGGATCTTACATCCGGATTTCGGGCCGTAAAATCAGAAATAGCCTATACCTTCCTATACCTTCTCCCTAACGCTTACTCTTACCCCACCACCCTCACCCTTGGGGTGCTGAGGAGCGGAAGGAGCGTAAAATATGTCCCCATTCATACGGAAAACAGAAAGAAGGGAAAAAGCAAGATAAGGGTATTTCGCGACGGGATCCGGTTCTTCTTGATCATAGCCAAGATCTGCACCCTGTACTCGCCTTTTAGAATATTTCTTCCCATGAGCATAATGATGTTCTTACTAGGGCTATCCTATTACATTTACACATTCATAGTCTGGGGCCGCTTTACCAACATGAGTGCCCTGTTGTTTACCACATCGATCCTGATATTTATGATGGGGCTTATCTCCGAGCAGATATGTCAGATGAGATTTGAAAGAAGCGAGGGAGACAAGTTCACCTAGACTGCTTGGGTACCGGTGTTCGGAAGTTTACTATATAAAAATGAATATACTCATCACCACGTTCAGCTTTCCGTCACTAAAACACAATATTCATGACGGGAGATTCGTTTTTTCGGAGGCTGTGGCCTATGCAGAAAGTGGGGCTCGTGTAACGGTGATTACCCCTCATTTTCCGGGAGTAGATAAGAGAGAACAGGTCACTGAAAATATCACGGTTTTCAGATTTCAATATTTTGTTCCTAAATCGCTCCAGGTCCTCAAGAAACCTGGAGTTCCTATTTACAATCAAAGATCGTTATTGGCTCTTATCCAGATCCCGATCCTATGCATCCTTTTTGTTTTCAATATCTTGAAGCATGCTAGATGGGCGGATATTATTCACGCCCAATGGACTGTTACGGCACTTCTCTCGCTCCCTGCTAAATGGATTTTTGGTAAACGCCTGGTGCTCACCGCACGAGGCAGTGATCTGAGGCTCCTTCCGAGGTGGTTAAACAGGCTTATTCACCTCAGCGTGGACCGGGCGATTGACTGCTTTGGCCCTCAACCGTGGAATGTCGAATACAAGAGGAATTTCCCAGCCTCTTATATGGAGTTGCCTCATATAGTCCATAATGATGTTTCAGGAAACATTCCGCATGATATGAAAGAGGTTCTTGATAACAAACCAGATGCATTCACTATTCTCTACATCGGACGCTTCGACACTATAAAATTGAACAAGAACAGATTACCGCTTATCGATCTTATTGCGGTCAGCAAAACCCTGAAAGCAAAGGGTATGAATTTTCATGTTTTTTATATCGGCGATGGTGATGAGCGAATAAGAAAAAGGATGGTGCGCCTCATTGATGAATACGGACTGCATGATACGGTAACGCTCTTGGGCGTGAAGACCAATGTGCCCGACTATATTCAGTTCTGCCATATAGGGGTAGGGGGGATCGCTTTCAATGCAGTGAGTCACGAATTCACGATTAACGGCAAGGCGCAGATTTTGGTTGAAGGGAGCGATAACGCAAACACCCCCTGGCATGATGGCACGAATGCGATCTTCATAAAGCCCGGTGACCGGGCGGATCTGAAAGAAAAGCTCCTGTGGGCTATGGAGCACCGGGATAGGGTGAAAGCTATCGGTAAAAGCGCGAAAAATGACATGAGTAAATACATTGTTGACGGCAAATCGGGTGGTGGTCTTTATCTGAGGGAATTTCAGAAGCTGATTCAAGGTGAGGAGAAGTTGAATAAAGGAGAGCCGAAAGGCTAGAAGGAGCTAAAAGCCATGGGGGCGCCAAGTGAAATGACATTCAGGATCCCCGCGTTTCCGTGGGGGGTGGAGTGAGGCTCATGCAGCCGCATCCGAGACGGGGGCCTTATAACAAATTCATATGGAAAACAACCAGACTCGAAGGAGAGGCTTAGATGGATGTCAGAGGTAAGAGAATTCTCGTAATCGGTGGAGCGGGGCTTATTGGTTCCCACGTTGTTGAGGAATTGCTTGAAGAGGAAGTCAAAGAAGTGATTGTCTATGACAACTTTTGCAGAGGAACGTATGAGAATCTGCAAGAATCCCTCAAGGACCCCCGCTGCCGGATCTTTGAAATAGGAGGAGATATCTTGCAAACGGACATACTAGATGCAGCCATGAAGGGTGCCGATGGAGTTGTTCATCTGGCAGCACTGTGGCTTCTGCAGTGCCATGAGTTCCCGAGAGCCGCCTTTGATGTGAATATTCGTGGCACATTTAATGTGCTGGAGGCCTGCGTAGCCAGCGGAATAGAGCGCCTGATATACTCTTCTTCTGCTTCCGTGTATGGAGATGCTGTTGAAGAACCCATGACAGAAGATCATCCTTACAACAATTGGACCTTTTATGGAGCTACTAAGATCGCTTGCGAACACATGTTTAAATCGTATCACAAGCGCTACGGTCTCAACGGGGTAGGTCTAAGATATATGAACGTGTACGGACCCCGGCAGGATTATAAGGGCACGTATATCGCCGTGATGATGAAGATCCTTGATAACCTCGATAAGGGACTTTCTCCGGTAGTCTACGGAGATGGCAGCCAGGCATATGACTTCATATATGTTGGCGATACCGCTCGAGCCAATGTCTGTGCCCTGAAAAGCGATGTGCCGTTTGGTTTTTATAACGTAGGCCGGGGCATAAAGACTTCCGTCAGGGAATTGACGGAGTTGATTCTCAAGATAACCAACTCCGGCCTGTCTATTCAGTATGAGCAAGCCGGGCAGACGTTCGTGACGAATCGAGTGGGTGATCCGACGGCCGCCGAGAGGGACCTCGGTTTTACCTGGAAGGTGGACCTTGAGGACGGCCTTAAACGCCTCGTCGAGTGGCGCAGATCGCACCTTGAAGAAGTGGATGAAAGGCGCAAAAGGGCAGGCATAGCGGCGTAAGGCCTTAACATTGTCTAACCGAGAAGATTGAGGACGCCATATCATTCTGGACTCTGGAACCACCGATAACCTAAAGATGCTATGAACAAAATACCCTTAATCAAACCATACATCACCGAAGAGGTAAAAGCAAAGGTCTGCGAGGTTTTGGAAAGTGGCTATCTAACCGAAGGTCCTATTACCAGGGAACTTGAGGAAGCAATAGAAGACTACACCGGCTGTACGTATGCTCTGGCGGTGTGCAACTGCACGGTAGGGCTTGAGACGGCACTGCGGGCTATCGGCGTTGGCCCCGGCGATGAAGTCATTGTGCCGGATTATACCTATCCGGCAACCGCGGATGTCATTAGGATAGTAGGTGGGAAGATAGTCATCGTGGATATTGAACCGGAGACGATGCTCATTGATTATGATGCCCTTGACCAGGCTATTACGCCGCACACGAAGGCAGTTATTCCCGTTTCTCTCTTTGGTAATCCTTTAGATTACGATCGGCTTAACAAAACAAAAGAGAAGCACGGCATCCTGGTTATTGAGGATGCCGCCTGCTCGCTAGGGGCAAGATTTCAGGATACCTTTGTTGGCAACTTGGCGGATATTTCAGTTTTTAGCCTTCATCCGCGAAAATTCATTACCACGGGCGAAGGAGGTGTGGTTACGACAAACAATCATGAATGGGCAGATTGGATGCTCTCATACAAACACTTTGGGATGGGGGCTCATGATTCGAGACTGACCACAAGCTTTGAGAGGATAGGCACTAATTACAAGCTGAGCAACATCCAGGCCGCCGTAGGACTGGTTCAGATGAAACATATAGAAGAACTTCTTGCCAGGAGAAGGAAACTTTCTGAACGGTACCGCTACCTGCTTGAAAATACCCCGGAAGTCTCGTTACCCAAAACCACGGCGAAGGGAACCCACTCCTGGCAATCATGCTGCGTATTTGTGGAAAATCGGAATCAAATTATCGAACAACTAAGGAAAAAAGAAATCGAAGCACAGATTGGAACCTATTCGCTCCACATGCACGAGGCTTTTCGTGAGAATTCCACGTGCCATATCCTCGGAGACATGTCTGGAAGCCGCTATGCCTTTGACCACTGCCTTACCTTGCCGCTCTATCATGAAATGACCGAAGATGAGCAGGATTATGTTGTCCAGGAGTTGCTCGGAGCAATAGCCAGTCACGGTTGATGCTCGGGGGAGACAGGGCGTTAGCTGATGCGGGGAGAATAGTAGCAAACGGTTTTTGCGCCTCGCCGATGCCTTTGACATTTATCCTATAGCGCGAATTAAGCACATGTGCGGAATCTGTGGAATATTCAACCTAAACGGTGAACCAGTACCCCACCGTTACATCAAATCCATGGCCGATGCAATGGCTCATCGGGGCCCTGATGATGAGGGGCACTACATAGATGTTAATATTGCATTAGGCCACAGACGGCTTGCTATTATAGATCTTACGCCTGCAGGCCACCAGCCGATGTCTAATCAAGACGGCACGGTCGCACTGGTCTATAACGGCGAAATCTACAACCATCTGGAACTCAAGCTTGAACTCGAGGCACTGGGATATCGATTTCGATCCCGCACTGACACAGAGGTTCTGCTCAATGGGTATGAAGCGTGGGGAATAGAGGTGGTGGAACGGCTCAATGGCATGTTCGCATTTGGCCTCTGGGACGGGAGGACCAGAACATTGTATTTAGCCAGAGACCGATACGGTATTAAACCTCTGTACTGGACGAAGGTTGGAAAGACTTTCATCTTTGCATCGGAAATAAAGGCGATCCTAACCCATCCTCTGGTATCGGCTCAGGTAAACCCGGATGCTCTCAATGAATACTTCACGTTTCAGAATCTCTTTCGTTACCACACACTCTTTAAGGGAATAGGCCTTCTTCAGGCAGCATCGATCAGGTGGGTAAGTGAGCGCGAGCCTGAGCTTAAGCGGCGCACATGGTGGGATTACAATTTTACCGAGCGCGAGGAAAACATGAGCATTGAAGAAGCTGAGGAGGAAACGCTCAGGCTTTTTCGTCAAGCCGTGGCAAGGCAGCTCATGAGTGACGTTCCCGTGGGAAGCTATCTTTCGGGCGGGATGGACTCAGGATCGGTTGTCGCCGTGGCAGCATCATATATCCCGCGGCTTGCTACCTTTACCTGTGGATTTGACCTATCTTCAGTGACAGGCACCGAGGCCAACTTCGATGAGCGACGGGAGGCTGAACTCATCTCCTGTAGCTTCAAGACCCAGCACTATCAACAGGTAGTAAATGCCTCAGACATATCCTGGGCATTGCCCAACTTGGTCTGGCACCTTGAGGATCTTCGGCTGGGCATGAGCTACCCCAACTTCTATGTAGCGCAATTAGCATCCAAGTTTGTAAAGGTGTGTCTTTCCGGCGCCGGGGGAGATGAGCTGTACGCCGGCTATCCGTGGAGGTACTACCGGGTATTTGATGCCGTGGGAAGAGATGACTACCTCAGACAATACTATGAATTTTGGCAGAGATTGGTTGCCGACAAAGACAAGCCGCTGCTTTTCACCCCGGCGTTGTGGCGACAGGTGAGCGATCGAGATACCTTCCGCACCTTCAGCCGCGTCTTCACCTTCAATGAGAATCTCAGATATGATGCTCCGGAGGAGCACATTGCCAATTCCCTCTACTTTGAAATCAAGACCTTTCTAGCGGGTCTCTTTGTAGTCCAAGACAAACTCTCTATGGCAAATAGCTTAGAGGAAAGGGTTCCTTTCCTCGATAATGACCTTGTGGAGTTTGCTCAGCGTGTTCCAATCAAATACAAGCTGGCAAACCTGGAGAAGATCAAAATGCTCGATGAAAATGAGACCAGAAAAATTCGTCGATTTCAGCAATTCGACGACGGGAAGAATGTCTTGCGTATTGCAATGGCCAACTTGCTTCCCAAAGAGGCGTTGACAAGACAGAAACAGGGATTCTCAGCCCCAGATGAGTCGTGGTACAGGGGGGAGGCCCTTGACTACGTGAAAGACGTGCTTCTTAACAAAAGGGCAGCGTACCGGGATTTCCTTAGTCCCCATTATGTTGCTAACATCCTCGAGGCCCACAGGTCTGGCCAAAAGAACAACAGACTTCTCTTGTGGTCATTTCTCTGCTTTGAGTGGTGGTGCAGAATATTCTTGGATGGGCATCGGCCAGTGACCGACTAGACACCAGAGTCTGTATGCTTGTGTGATAGAAAAATGTCTTCTTCAAAACAAACCCACGGCCATGGTGATAGGGAATTACGGGCGCTCTTTGTTGGGAACCGAGGACGTTCTCTTGCGTAACCAAGGACTCTTTTTTAATGGAATCTAAGGTGAAGCCTATCCCCGAAGTATCTTTAACACAAGGCGTACTCTAGTCTCGGTTTTTTGTAAGTGAAGGGGTTGCGAGAAGGAGGGATGAAGAACTTAGTATGGATTCTAGGAAACTGAAAGAACTACGAGAGCTGTACCAGACCCTACGGGAAGAGATGAAAAGGAAATGGAAAAGAGATCTTCCGCTGGACGAACTCCTCTTTGACAGATGGGAACGGGCACGTCAGTTAGGCTTCGGACAGGGGACAAGCATATATCATAACAGCTACGTATTTGGAGACGTCAAGGTAGGAGACAACACCTGGATAGGTCCTTTTACTATCTTAGACGGCTCCGGCGGACTAGAAATAGGAAGGAACTGCAGTATTTCTTCTGGGGTTCAGGTCTATACTCACGATACGGTAATGTGGGCCTTGAGTGAGGGAAAGGCAGAATACGAGAGAAGTCCGGTGAGAATAGGCGACTGCTGTTATATTGGTAGCCAGACGGTTATTACCAAAGGGGTTTCAATTGGAGAGCACACCGTAATCGGTGCATTAAGCTTGGTAAATAAAGACATTCCTCCTGACTCAATAGCGAGGGGTGTGCCTGCAAAAGTAGTGGGAAAAGTGATAAGAGATAAAGAGGGAAGAATAGAATTGTGCTACCAGGATAAGAGTTGAGACAACAAAGGTGCCGTAAACGTATATGGATGCCTGATTAATGCCGGGCTTGCTGCTTGAGAATTCCAGCAGAATGAAAGGCTGTAGATCATGCCTGATTTCGATCGATTCATTGATCCCAAAACAAAGAAGCCACTTTCTTACCATCCGGAGAAACGCTCTATTCTTACAACGGATGGAACCGTTTGCTACCCTGTGATTAACGGAATTCCTCGTTTTGTCCCTCCCGAGTTCTATGAACCGGCGCCCCTTCCCGCCACGGATGAGGTTCAAACAGGCCAGTCTTTTGGCAACAAATGGGGCGAACCACGAAGCCATGCGCTGGGTTCAGGGGATTTTGACCGGTGTTCCTTGGAAGAGCAATTCTTGTCAATGCTGGGATGCAGTTCCGTGAAAGAATTGGAGATTCTCTTTAGTACCGCCAAGATGACTCTAAACGCCGGTTGTGGAGTAGCGTGGTCCGAATATCTTTTTGATTTGAATCCCGAAGCACAAAGACATTGTGTCGATATCAGTTTGTCAGTAGAGACAGCCCGGAAAAAGACGGCACATATGCCCAACGTGACAGTCTCGCAGGCCAGTATTTTTGAACTTCCTTATCCTGATGAAATGTTTGATATCGTCTATTCCTGTGGCGTCATACACCACACGCCCGATCCAAAAGGAGCATTATTGGAGGTCGGCAAAAAAGTTGCCAGAAAAGGCGTTCTTGGCATCTATATTTATAATAAGAAACCTTTTATCCGTGAATTGTGTGATCGAGAGATCCGTAAGCTTACTACAGAGATGAGTTATGAGGAATGTATGGGCTTTTCCCGAAAGATGACCATGATAGCGAAGGCCTTAAACTGCATAACTCAAGAGCTAGTGGTAGAACAAGATATTGATATCTTGGGTATTAAGGCAGGCAGATATAATCTACAGCGCTTTATATATGATCACGTCATAAAATGTTGGTACAATCCTGGGCAGGATGAAGAATATGCAGATCTTGTCAATCAGGACTGGTATCATCCGCGTTATGCCAGCCACCACACGAAGGAGGAGGTGATCGGATGGTTCACGGAGTCTGGCTTCAGCGATCTCACGTGTATGCAGCCTCTTGGATGGGAACATAGCGGTTATTTCATTTCCGGAAGAAAATCAAGATGAGAAAATCGCCCTCACTACTGCCAAGTCAAGCAGTGTAAATGCCCGTTACTGTTTTGCGGAGTTGAAGTAATAACCGAGAATTGAATAGAAGCCAAGCGGCTTCAAAATTGAGAAACGTTAGAAGCGGATAGGAAGCATTACTCTTATGCAATTGAAAGCCGATTTGTTAAGGCATCCTTATCCCTACAAATGCTCGTTCACCATATGTAGCGATTGCGATTACACAACTCGGGAGTCTTTCGAAATCACCCATCGGTTCATAAATACAACGGATAATACAAAACTCGGGAAGGGGCTGGGTTTAAGAATAGCAGATAGTATGTTCATGTACGCCGAGCGCACTGGAGTGCTTTCATATTTCCAGGGGGCATCCGGCAATCCGAGCAAAGAGAGTGGCTTCCTGAGGGAAGCTGTGCAGGAAGGATGGATAGATTCGCTTCATGGATACGGGGATTTTGTGAGTCGAAATGCCTTTTCCAGGGGATTGGCCGAAAGGGCCCTCGATGAACTCATTAAGAACAACATAAAAATCACGGTCTGGATCGACCATGGTTCCGCGGATAATAGCCAAAATATTGCCATTCCAAACTTGCTCTCACGAGGAGATAACCCAAAGCACAGGAGGGCCTATCATACCGATTTGCTCGGGGACTACGGAATCCTATTTGTGGCTGGTTATAACACCGATCTGGTCGGGCAGAATGGCAAGCGAAGGTGGCCAGCCAAACCCTTAACACAGCAAACCGTCCCATTCGTGTTTGCCAAGAGACTGCACGGAAGGCTCTACGGTAAGAGATTACTCACTAAACGAAGGTTTAGAGACGGGAGACTGTTTTATTCCTTTTGTCGTGCACGGAACGGCGTATTGCGACCCAGTGCCTCGACTCTTTTCCATCAACTGAGTGATGAAAATGTCCAGAAGCTGATAGAATCTGAAGGCATCATGATCTTGTATCAACATCTCGGGGCAGTTGACAAGGGGGCGAATGAATTTCCCTATCTGGATCAGCAGGCACGGGAAGCCCTGAGGAACATAGCTCAGAAACACGATGAAAACGTGGTATGGGTCGCGCCTACATCACGCATTTTGAAGTATTCATACGTGTTCGAAAGCATCTCATTAGATGCGGCTAATCAGGATGATAAGGTTTTAATAACAATCAGAAATATGAATGATATAATACGACAATTTGAATCAGAGGATTTGCAGGACATCTCCTTCAGGGTTCACACCCAAGATGATAAGAACATCGTTTTGAGATATGGTGACCACACCTTCCAAGCATCGGATTATACGGTCTTTCAAGACCATGGAACAGTGGTGAGAATGAACCCTGGTGGCCCATCATGATTCTCTCGGATTGGTCTTTGCATCTAAGAGAGGACGTGCTGTCAAAGGGGTTTAGTGAAGGGAGTGAGAATCGGTGGATAACATGAAAGTGCTTCTTACCCAACCGCGCTTGCCTACGCTTTATCAGAAGCCAAAAGAGCCACCGTTAAATCTGGCGATACTTGCGGCAGTATTGGAGCAAGAGGGATTCAGGGTGAAGTGTTTAGATATGGAAGCTCGTCCGGAAGGCGAGTACGTGCAACTCATGCGGGAGTTCAAACCTCATATCCTTGGGCTATCAGCCACCACCATGGGTGTCTTGAGGGCTATTGAGATGGCGCTTCAGGCCAAAGAGATGCTGCCTGAGATAAAAACGATCATTGGTGGGTATGGGGTTTCGTGCGATCGAGAGTATGTGATGAATCTCGAACATTTCGATTACGGGGTGATTGGTGAGGGAGAGGTGACGCTTTCCGAGCTCTGCAATAACATCCGTGAAGGCAAGGGCTGTGAGGATGTCAAGGGCCTGGTATGGAAAGATAATGGCCAAGCCATCGTTAATGCTGCTAGGCTGCCGATAAGGGATCTAGATTCTTTGCCACGACCGAATTTCGATCATTTCGATGTCCACAGTTATGGAAAGAGCCTGCCCATTTTTACCACCAGGGGCTGCCCGTATAACTGCCTGTACTGTGTGGTGAACAAGGTTGGCGTACGAGGCTCACGGGCGAAGAGCGCGAAAGCCGTGGTCGATGAAATGGAGTATTATGGTGATCGATACCACATTAGGATTTTCAGCGTCGTCGATGACAATTTTTCAGTGGATAGAGCCCGTGCCCACGCCATTTGCGACTTGATCTTAGAGAGAGATCTGGGGATTCAGTTTCTCCTGGGACAAGGGATAAGGGCTGATAATATCGACAGAGAGCTTTTTATCAAAATGAAACAGGCCGGCTGCCCCATTGTTGCCATGGGTGTGGAAACCACAAACCCCGAAACCATGAAGGCCCTCAGGAGGGGTATACGGCTTGAGAGAATTGCCAAGTCTATCGAAGATGCCAGGAGCGCCGGGTTAATTGTAAAGACCTTTAATCTCATAGGCGGGCCTCATGAGACGTATCAGGATGTGATGAATACCATTAAGTTTAACGAGCAAATGAAGGTCGATATTCCCGGCTACGGGGTCTACCAGCCTCTACCTGGTAGCGATCTGGCGGAATGGGTGAAGAACGACGAACAGGTCAGTTTGAATCCAAACTACAGCCCGTATACATGGTCCAATCCCGAAGGGCATTTAGGGCCTGATGACATCCCCTTTGAAACCGATTACTTTTCCTTCGAGGAGAGATTTAAGGCCTATAAGGTTTGTCTTTCATCTGTCAACCGTCATCTGGTGAAAGGCTTCATCGATCGACACCTCGGCAGGTTCAGTCCCTTGGTCTATCCCTTGGCGTTGAACAGACCGGCACAGAACATGGCGAGAAAACTGTATCTCAAGTTGCTGAGAGGAAGGATCGAGCCTTGGGATTAATAGAGCCATCGGTAGATCGTGGCCGACAGCACAGAAATGACTGCATGAACCTGTTTTTCCCCAGCATCCCATGATTTGCTCGGTTCTAACACTCGATACTAGAAGTCAGAAGGTTATCGTTCGTGCGCATTGAATCCCGAAAAGCACTGTCATTGGCCGCCCTTTTTTTCTTCGTCGTCTGGATAATCCTCTACATCAGAGGCCATGGTTCAGAGTTCGGCGACATCTTGAACCTTTCGCTGATGCTGGTCGCTGCGCTCTGTTTTGTGCTTTTGATTGACTCCATTGTTTTGGGGCTATTTACGAAGGTTCTGATGCAATATTTGAACATTCGACTCAAATTCAATGAGTGGTATGGGCTTTCTCTCGTTTCAAACCTTTGGAACTATATTATTCCATTCCAGGGAGGGGCAGGTGCGAGAGCCATCTACCTGAAAAAGGTCCACAACTTCGCGATTCCCCACTTTCTCGGAACAATGCTGGCTCTCTACTTCATTAGCTTCTTTGTGAATGCAGTTATCGGTCTGTTCTGTATCTTGTATATCCATTTACAGTATCACTATACGAATATGATCGTATTTTACTTCTTTGCGGTTGTGTTTGTGACTACTAGTCTTCTCATGCTTTTTTCACCCAAGGTGCCTGAGTTTAAGAATTGGTTGTTGAAAAAGATCAGCGAAGTCATAAACGCCTGGTACGGAATTCGGAGGCATAGAGCTCTTGTCCTCAGGCTAGTCCTGATCATTCTATTGCATGCTGTATTTGAATTGCTAACGGTATACTATGGATTTAAGGCGTACGGGGTAAGCCTTTCCTTTTTCAAATGCCTCCTTCTCTCAACCTTGCTGGCCTTTTCCGTATTAATCAAGATTACCCCGGGGTCCCTGGGTATTACCGAGGGGATCATAGTCTTCGGGGCTCAAATATTCGGCATCCCCCCGGCGCAGAGCCTGTTGGCAGCGGGACTCATTCGGGTTGTGAATCTCGTGCTGATATTTACTCTCGGACCAATTTACAACTATATTTTGAGCTTGAATCTGAAGATGAGGAATAATGCAGAGGTCATGCCAGTGATGAATCCTTAAGTTCACGGTAATGTAAGAGACTTCCGACGATAATGGAAATCTCCGTGGAGAGAAAAAGTGAAAATTGGTAGTAGAGATTTTGCCGTCAAGGGTTGGCATATGGATTTGTTCTGTGTGGTTCTCATATTGGGGCTCAACCCTATCACTCATTTTTTCAATTGTAGCCCGAGAATTTTTTCCCCGGACACTATTGCGTACATAACTATCGGAAAAGACTTATTCTCAAAGGGACTCTTCTACATTCCTTCATGGGCTCATGTTGACAACGGACTCATATATCCACCACTTTATCCGTTCCTTGTAGCATGCGGAAATCTCCTTTCCGGAGAATCCCTCAAGGCGGCTGAATGGGCGAGTTGCCTTTCCGCATTATTGGCTTCGATTGCACTATTCTTGTACCTCAAGAAATCAACGAACCGCGTAGTGGCAGTAATGACTGTTTTCTTGATACAGATAAATTTTCACTATTTCGCATTTGGAATGAAACCACTGTCTGAAGGAACTTTCCTGCTTACCTTGAGTTGCACGTTGTTCTTGACACTTCTAGTTTTCGGGAAATCCCTTAGTAACGGGAAGGGTTTTTCACTGGCCGTTGGTTTGAGTTGTGGCCTTGTTTTCTTATCTCGGCAAATCGGTATTATCGTTTTCGTATTCTTATTGGTTTATTTTCTTTTGCAGGGCGTGGCTTCAGGGAGATCTGAACGGGGGTTGGTTTTTAAGAGGACACTCTTCATGGCACTGGGGTGGCTGATTATTATTGCGCCATACACCATTATTATCTATTACCAGACAGGGCACCATCCTCTGCAGCAAAATTTTTCTACTGCCAAATATGATGTAACCACTAATGACCCCGAGGTATTAGCAGAAATAGAGCGGATTGAAAGTATGCCTGACAACAGCTATGCAGTGATCTATGCCAAGCGACGTCTTCTGCGCAAGCTCTTGCCGGATTCCTCGGAGATGCTTTACCGGGTGGATAGAAAAAAGAGAGAAAAAGCTGGACTTCTCAATGAAGTTCTTTCCACCTTAAAGAGCCCGAAAGATTTTATTGCGAGAATCTACAGCAATACTCAGCACCTCATGGAACCATTAGGCAATATTCTTCTATATTTGTTTCTAGCTCTCTGCATTTCACCTTTTTTCGTGAAATCAGAAAACGTGAAGCTGCTCAACAGACTGCTATTGCCACTCTTTATCATCTTCTATCTGCTCGTCGTATCGTGTTTCACCGATAAGATCCCACGGTATATCTATATCCTTTTCCCGTTTGCCTTGATGCACATTGCAGGTGAGTTATTTGTCTGCTTTCATGCGGTAACCAATGCTTTGAGAATCAGGTTCTCGAGCCTTGTATTCTTTTTCATTGTTTATGCGTTTTTTCTCCTTGTTACCCCTCATTTCTTCACGGAATTGAAAATTTTCCCTAAATTACAAGATGTCGAGACCCAATTTGAAAGCCTTAGGAGGAAAGTAAATGGGGAGCCAGTTTTTAGTCTGAGTCCCTTCAGTTCGTATCTATCGGGAGGGTCTTGTCGTTTGTTGCCGAACGATTCTCTGGAAAAAGTGGTCAAATATGGAAAAAAGACAGGTGTTCGCTGGCTTCTGGTATCCAGGACAGAGAGCGCCCGGAGTGAGCTCCAGTTTTATATCAATGCCGAGTGGTATAAGAGCCGTGCTCTGCAAAAGGACTATCCAAATCTTGTGAGATTTTGCTGTGAAACCGATGATGGAAGCATTTCTCTCTATGAGATCTTATGAGCGGTGAGGTGGCCTTTTCAAAATCCGGAAAGCACCTTATGGAGGACCGGAGTCCATCTTCCCTTTGGCAAAGAGAGCCGCTGCAAAGGCCAGACCGTCGGTCAAAGTAGTGATTGCACGCAGGGAGATAGCCAACCCCGCAGCAATTCCTGGTCCATAGATTGGAGTAAGAATCTTGAGAAGGATGGCCTCCCGTACCCCGATGCCGGCAGGGGCCCCGGGAGCAAGGAATCCTGCCACCCAGGCGATAGCAAAGGCACCAGTCAATAGAAGAATATGGCTTCCTGATGCACCGAAGAGATACTGCGCAAGAATGTCAGCGGCAGCGCCCATAAGAAGGAAACACAGCATATATATGAAGAGACAGGTCAGCAAGATGGGAAGTGAAGGGGTCTTGACAGCCCTATTGCCAAGGATCCTTTGGAGCGGGCCGGGGTGCCAATAAAACAGGATCCATCCGGCCAGTAGCGGAAAGAGGCAGGCGGCGGCAATGCCAGCTGCCAGTTGAAATAGAGTAGGAAGCTCCTTCGCATACTCGAATAGGCCATCCCCTACCAGGAAAAGCCACGCTGTGGCTAGGACCGAGGCGGCAACAACGAGCCAGCTGGCCTCGATGACCATCGAAAATACCACCTTAGAGACAGTAAGGCCCCGGCTACTCGCCAATGCAATTCGTCCGGCGTGATGCGCCACGTTTCCTGGAATGTATTTCGCAAATTGAGCCAAGGTGAATATCACAAGGCCCTTAGGTATTGTTAAAGTCTCACCTGTGGCGCGCAGCAGCAAGATCCACGAATATCCACCGATAAGCATTACGAGGCCACTCAGGACTGTCGTAGCGACAATGCTGGCACAGGTCCCAAGACCCCAATGAAGCGCAGGGAAGATAGAAATCTGTTTGAGGGCGGAATTCAAAAAGTAGGCCAGTGCTATAATGCCAATGCCGAGCCCAAACCAGCGATAGACACTTTTTATCTTTTCTTGCATAAAGCTAGAAAACCATTCCCCCAGTCAGTGTCGGAGAAAATAACTTGAAGATAGCAAAAGAACTGCATCACCTTGGTGCCCAACCAATTCGCTTGAAGTGGATACAATCTCTTTTCCAAAGAACGCTCAACCCCACTTATATCGCTATATGCTCGCTGGCCATGCCTACCCTGACTGGATAACAGTTGCTTTAACTGCGGAGCGCGGTACAGGGCTCGAAATGGCTCGATAAGGTTCGCAAGGGGAAATCCGTAGCACTCCATATGCACTATGTCAAACCCAGTCTGCTCCAAAATTTCTCTAAGTCCAGTACGTTCATAGCGACGAAAGTGCCCTCCCCACTCGTCGCTCGCATTCCATCGTTCAGGATGAGCGGGGACGGATAGAAGCATGTGTCCACAAAATTTCAGGCAATTCCACCATTCTCTTAAGGCACTGACGTCATCCTCAATGTGTTCGAGGACTTCCAGTGCCAATACGTAGTCAAATGCCCCTTTCCAATTATTTTTAATATTTCGGTGAACTGCCACCCGGCGATTACCACGATTTATGTAGCTGGCTATATCTCGGGCAATTGATGAGGTTTCCACAGCTTCAATCAAAAATCCCATGGAAGAAAGATCATACAAAAGCGCACCTGCCCCGCACCCAATCTCCAGCAATCGTCCCCGGGAAAGCGGTTCGAGCAGCTTTAGCACACGGTTCCTCCTTAGCACATAACGCGGTGCAGGTACCCACCCCTTTTCAGGTGCGCTTATGCCATATACTGGATGTTTGATCATTGGTAATTAGGCTTGTGCATTGCGTGCATCTGTAAAGGTCTTTTGTAGGCCGCCCATAAGACCGACGAGCTTCTTGCCAATACTGAAGGGCTCAATGTCTTTCATTACGTTCCGGTACAACGCCTTGCCGATCAATTTAGGACGCTGCTTGTGAAAGCTACGCAATGCTTCCAAAAGAGCATCAGAATCACTTGGCGGTATGAGAAATACGCCAGGCATTTCCGGGCTCAAAAGCTCGCGGATCGCAGGTGAGTCTCGAGTGATAAGCGGAGTCCCCGTCGAAAGAATCTGGAAAACTTTATTCGGTATCACGCGGCCCGCCTTACCGGAATTCCCAAAAATTCCTAGGCAGATGTCAGACCGATGAATCCATCTTATCAATTCCTCGTATGGGACCCACGGCAGCCATTTCAATCTGGGAAGGGGGTGATCGTCAAGCATGGAGCGTATTTTTGATTCCTCTTGGCCTTTTCCGATTAATACCCACTGGAGAGGAGTATTTGCTGCCCGTCGTGCCGCAAGAATAATCGTCTCTATTCCGTGCAGTGGAATGAACTGTCCATAGAAGAGGACGGTCAAACCCCCATTGGACCTTACGCGTTTAGAGGATTGGGGTCGTATCGGAAACGTGTCGGACTCTACC
Source organism: Desulfatiglandales bacterium (assembly GCA_035527895.1). Lineage (GTDB taxonomy): Bacteria > Desulfobacterota > DSM-4660 > Desulfatiglandales > B25-G16 > JADFWK01. The sequence goes on along the minus strand of DATKZQ010000064.1, from coordinate 20,429 downwards.
CCAACCAAAACGGCATCAATCAGTTTTCCGGTAATCTTGAACTTCTCCGTGAAATAACCTGCGTGTGCCTGTGTGTCCAGCACGATGAGATCCGCTGCTCGACAACTCAGGTATTCCCAAAAAAAGAGAAGCTTAGCTAAAGCATGTTTTGGCCCGATCAAGTTTCTATCTTCTACCACAGTGTCGTAGAGAGAGAGAAAGGCATCCCACACGACAGGAACGCCGCGGAGTTTGGCGAATGGCCACATGACCAGGACATCCAGCTGGCCCATATAGCCTATGATAACCACATCGTGTTTTGGTAGTCGCAAATAACGCAGGACAAGCAGAGGATAGCTCGACAGCCATCGAAATAAAAGGTGGAACCTCTTTAGCCAGCTCGATACCTGGCTCTTGTCCTCAATCCCGCCCCAAACATCTGCGTGACATTCAATAACCTCCAGGCCATTTTCCCGCAACCCTCGGATCAAAATCCGGGTGCGGGGTTTTCCGGTATCGTATGTACCCCAATAGACGACTCGCATCTGAATCCTACGTTAGGATAACCGAGTAAGACGACAGTCTCGAACAGCGCAAAGAAGGAGCAATTAATCCTTATTCTTCCTTCCATCTCTTGACTTGTACTGTAGTTCTTCAAGTAGTCTGCGGTTTACACTCAGCAGGTCTGCAATAAAGGCAACCATTATTGTCTGAAAACCGATGCCGATCAAAATGCTTGCGAGAATGAGGGACTGGACATGCCCGCCTCCCTGACCGTTCAAGAAGTACCACAGGAATCGTATGCCAATGAGAGTGCCCAAAGTGAATAGCAGGGCCCCAATAGACACAAAGAAACGGAAGGGATTATAGACGACAAAGATTCGAAGGATGGTTAAGATGGACCTCCTGACGTACGAGGCGAGGTTCTTGACCAACCGCGACTGCCGGAGGTATTCGTTTGTGCGGATCGGCACCCATGTCACAGGTATGTTTTTCTGGCCGGCCTGAATAATCGTTTCGAGGGTGTAGGTATAGCCGTTGAACACGTTCAGTTTACGGGCAGCTTCCCTGGAAATCGCACGGAACCCGCTCGGCGCGTCGGGTATGTCGGTATTGCTTGCAAGCCTTACGGCCCAACTACCTAGTCTTTGGAGGAGTTTCTTGATGAAGGAAAAGTGCTCTATTTCTTCGATAGGCCTCGCACCGACAACCATTTCAGCCTTTGCCTCTAAGATGGGACGTATTAGATCTGGAATGCAGTCCGCACAATATTGATTATCAGCATCCGTATTAACAATGATATCGGCGCCGGCCTTGAGGGAGGCTTCCAGTCCTGCCATAAAGGCCTTGGCAAGACCTTGGTTGCGGGGTAGGGCGACCACATGGTCTACGCCGTATTCTTTTGCCACCTCCACCGTATGGTCTGTGCTGCCGTCGTCAATGATCAGCCACTCGACGCTGTCAACTCCAGGGACGTTGCGAGGCAAAGCAGAGAGTGTGATCGGCAGTGTCTTTTCTTCGTTAAAACATGGAATCTGGATGATGAGTTTCATCGTCTTATCCCTCGGCATTTTGTGATTGCAAGGACGACAGGATAGCCTTGAGAATCGCGCGTCGGAGATCTAAATAAGCAATATCTATACCATCATCTTAAAGGAAAACCCACAGTTTTTTAAGGCAATCAGCATAGTTATCCAACCCGCCAGTGAATCTTATGCAGGCTTCTACCCTCGCAAACGATGGCACTCTCGTGCTGATTGCGAGACGGGGTTCTTATTGCGCATCTAACGTATGGCGGGATGGCAATTGTGACGGCTCATCAATGCCAGTCTCTAGGGGCCACAGAAACGGGCTTCTTTGGAGAGGCCGATCAAAACCTCTGGCCTCACAGCATAGGAGTGCGATCAGGGGTTATATTGTCCTCCGTTGGCGGTTTATGTTAATTGCACGAGTAGGTTACCTGGAATCGGCTCAACTCGCAGCCAATGGTCCAGGCAGGACATATCTTTTGACTTATTTATCCCGCGAGCTTATAGTTTTTAGTGAGATTTCCATAAATAAGATTGGGATTTGAGATCATGAATCACCATGCTCCGGACTATGAGGTCATTGACCACACGGCAGACCTCGGGATGGTTGTGAAAGGCGCTGACGCAAAGGATCTCTTTACCAATGCGGCCTACGCCATGATCCATCTCATGGTTGAGGGAGATATGGGTGGGAAGGGTGCCAAGAGGCAGATTACCATTGAAGGTGAGGACTATTCGGACCTTATGGTGAGATGGCTTGGAGAGATCCTCTATCTCTTTGCTACTGAAAGATAATTGGTATGTGGCATAGAAATCAAACACAGTCATCGGCTCGAATCGATTGCAATCCATGCTTGCCCTGACCAGGTTCAGGGGGGCGTCATGAAATAAGAACGGAGATAAAGGTCGCTGAGAAATAGGTGTTTAAACTAGCTCCATGGCAAGGCCAAGAGATTGGAAATGTTGGATACGAGGTCTCAGATTACAGTCCTGTCGGACTATTTTGGTATGGGTATTAGAGATCGAAGTATTACCGAGGTTGTATTGCAGGCACGACTTTCTATAAATCGTAGGTCCAGTAAAGTTGGATACCCTGTTCCTTGACATATTCTTCAATGTTAGGCGTGACATCATGGACAACGATTACTTGGCAGGTATCATTTAAAGAGATATTTTCTAATTGTGCTGCTTTTTTGACGATCTTTTGAAAACGGCTGATCTCACGGCGCGAAATGCTGGTTTTGGCCTCTCCTAAGATCAATGTCTTCTTGCCGTTTTTCTTGCCCCATCCATAGATATTTACCTGGAGATGGTGCCTTTTTTTCTCTGTGGGCAGAAACCGTCTGATGAGCCGATCTTCAATCTCAAGCCCTAAATCTCTCTTAAGCAGCGGTGGCAGGCCCTTGTAACTTTCATTTTTCAGGGTATAGGCAAAAACATCGGATATAATTTCCATCCTTTGTCCCGTTTTGAGATGATCCTGGGCCAGCTTATTAAGGCAGCTTTCAGTCTTTTATTTTACTTGGGCTAATTCCTCAAGCCTTTTCTCGGTATTTTTCTGCGCCTGGGCCAGATCGCCAACGATTTTTTTCAGTTTCATATAAAGATAGCCACAGACTCAAAAGCTAAATCTGATAGAAAGCCCTTTTTTCACATAGACCTTTATAGCAAAGGCAAATATAGAATTTGATTTTCCCACTCCTCATCCAGACTACATTCGGCCAACAAGAGAATATCCTCGATGGCAACCCCGATAGGAACATCGCGACTGACTTCAAAGATCCCGGCCATCAATTTGCCAGCCCGAACACGTTCATAGGCATAGTGTGTGATTGTTGACACATCATGGGTAAGTAAAGCCCGACCTTCTTGCGCCGCCCACTCAAGAATTGTCGGATCATCCGCCCCTGAAAATCCTACATCTTGGATACGAACAATATCTAAGGAAGGCTTTTGTCGTAATAGACCGCGTACAATATCGTTGTTGAAGTTCTCGTCTGCAGCAAGCAAAAGCATGCCTTATTGCCCTCTGCTTGTTCGACGAGCTAACAAGCGTGAACGAATACCTTGAGGATCAAAGCGAGACTCATTCTGCTTTCGAACGACCTTTGCCTGAGCCCTTCTCTTTCCCAAATACGATTCAACCTCTGACGGACGTCGCAGGTAATAGCCGATCAGGTAATAGATGTCAGCTAAATTCAGGGATGGATACTGTTGAGCTATTTCTTCAGCAGTTGCTCCGTGTAAAAAGGCTGCGATAACAGTGTCTAATGTTACGCGCGTGCCACCGACGCGAGCAACGCCGTCCGCATCGACTTGAAAGGGAATAACTTCAGTAGCAGCTGCGATAGTCATAGCGTTTACCTCCCCCCACCTTTGTTACTATTTTTGATGAACATTTCCGCCACGTCTACTTGCCGATAAGCAATAGTTAATATGGCGAGCAGAGCCGGTTAGGCCAACAGTCCGACATGTCTGTCTGTTTGAAATATTGTCCCCAGTTGAAATCACAAGAAGGCGTGCCTTCTTTTTCAGGTACTGCCTTGCAAACATAGTTTTTCCCACCTGTCTGGGACCTGCAACAAAAACCATGTGTCTGCCTCTGATGATTTCATACCTTCATATTATCGCGATATTATGAGGCTGTCAAATCATAACAACGCGGGTACATTGTTCTATCTTGAAAATCCATAGCGACCCCTGTTGAATATCCATTGGTCTTATAATGTGTATGAAATATTTTTGTATTCTTGGTGTGACGCCACATCCAATAACGTAAATTTCCATTGAAGCTTCCTGCACCAAGCTGCTGGAGTTGCACTCGCTCAGCAGTTTAAACAGGTACCATTTCTTTGCGATATCGTGAATGGGGCATGATTAAATAAGTATTGGCCAAATCCTCTTTCGAATAAGAGCTTGCTCCATCTTTTTAACCGCCTTTGTCAATGAGATAATGATGGTTTTGAGATATAATAAATGAAATCATTGGGCGAATTCAAAATTCCTCAGAATTTTTCCTAAAGCTTTCGTAACTTCTCAATGAGTTCGAGTTCTGTCATTGCGACCTGCCCGCCGGACGGCAGGCGGGGCGAAGCAAAGCAATCTCTATTATCGCAACGAGCCCGCTCTGGCGCGACATGATTTGATTATGCTACTGTGCTCTCTTCTGCATGCATGCCTTTCCATCAGCGCATACAGAGAGGCAGGTCTGGGCCAGGGATTGCCACGTCGCTTCCCCGCCTGTGGGCGGGCAAGGCTCCTCGCAATGACGGCAAACAGCAGTGGCAAGGAATGATCCGAACTTATTGAGAAGTTACAAGCTTGCCCCGGACCAAAACATAAGCTTGGATCTTTTGACTTATTCTCATGAAGAGTTTAAACTCATATTATTGTTAAACCAATATCCTGTTCGTCTCGATCATGAATTCCAAACACCCAAGCTATGAAATCATTGACCATACCGCAGACCTCGGGATGGTTGTGAAAGGCGCTGACGCAAGGGATCTCTTTACCGATGCGGCCTACGCCATGAGCGATCTCATGATCGAGGGGGATATGGGTGGGAAGGGTGCCAAGAGGCGGATTACCATCGAAGGTGATGACTATTCCGACCTTATGGTGAGATGGCTTGGAGAGATCCTCTATCTCTTTGCCGCTGAAAAGCTATTGGCGCGTCGCATAGTGATCAAATCCATGAGTCCAACCCGATTACAGGCTGTGCTCAGCATGATCCGATTTAACAGGGCTCGCCATCAAATCTTGAGAGAAATAAAGGCCGTTACGTACCATCAGATAACGGTTGAGGAAAAACCTCATGGGTGGGAGGCACGGGTGATTTTCGACATTTAGGAGCTCTTAAGATTGATAAACTCGTAAAAAGTCTTTTAACCTGTCATTGCGAGGAGCGGAGCGACGAAGCAATCTCGTAAATTCAAGTACTTACATTAAAGGAGATTGCTTCGCTTCGCTCGCAATGACACAAATGTCGACTTTTTACGAAACCATGAAGATTAAGGTATTATGGATTCAATGATTAAGGAATCATAACCATTTTAGGCACTTTAAACTTTAAGTACTTTAGGCACTTAGTCGGTAAGCTATGGGAGTCAAGACAAAACAGATAGATGAATGGCGATACCTCATACCCAAATCGGGAAAGATGAGGGTGCCGGGTCTCGTTTTCTCCAGTGCGCAGTTAATGCCTGGCATAAAAGACGAGCAAAGCCTCCTTCAGGTAGTCAATGTTGCAACCCTCCCTGGTATTGTCAAACATTCCCTCGCAATGCCGGATATACATTGGGGCTACGGGTTTCCGATAGGCGGTGTGGCAGCCTTTCGTATGGAGGACGGTATTGTGTCGCCGGGTGGAGTTGGCTACGACATAAACTGCGGGGTCCGGCTCGTGACCACTGCCCTGGTGGCAAGCGAAATCAGGCCACGAATCAAAGAGCTTGTTGGAGCGCTCTTCATGAACGTCCCGACAGGTGTTGGCTCCAGGGGGAAGATACGCCTTTCAACAAAGGAAGAGAAAAAGGTAGCCGTGGAGGGCTCGTCCTGGGCCGTCAAGAAGGGCCTGGGCACCAATGAGGATTTGGCGAGAACTGAGGATCAAGGTGTTATCAGAGGGGCCGACCCAGAGACAGTAAGCGAAAGGGCGTATAAGAGAGGGCACGACCAGCTGGGAACCCTCGGTTCCGGCAACCACTTCCTGGAGATACAGACAGTCGAAGAGATCTATGACCAGGAAATAGCCAATGCCTTCAATCTTTTTGAAGGCCAGCTTACGGTGCTTATTCACTCGGGCTCGAGGGGTTTTGGCCATCAGGTCTGCGATGATTTCTTAAAGAAAATGGGAACTCAGGTAAGAGAGTCGGGATTTGATCTGCCGGACAGACAGCTGGCTTGCGCCTACATCAAGTCTGAGAGCGGGAAGAGATATCTTTCCGCTATGGCCTGTGCGGCCAACTATGCGTGGGCAAACCGGCAGATCATTATGCATTGGACCAGGGAGACATTCGAAAAGGTTTTGGAGATCAGCCCCCGCGAGTTGAAGATGGAACTGCTATACGATGTCTGTCATAACATTGCCAAAATAGAAAAACACGTTGTCGATAAAAAAGACGCTACCCTCTGTGTTCACCGCAAAGGGGCCACCCGATCGCTTCCGCCGGGCCATCCGGATGTCCCTGAGATCTACAGAACCGTTGGGCAGCCGGTATTGATACCCGGCGACATGGGAACCCACTCCTATGTAATGGCAGGCAGCCAGCGGGCCCTTGAGGAAACCTTTGGCTCCACCTGTCACGGAGCCGGTAGGGTGTTAAGCAGAAAGCAGGCCATTAAGACGGCCAAGGGAAGGGATATCAATAGAGAGCTTGAGGACAAGGGTATCTATGTTCAGTCAAGGGGAAGGACTACGCTCATGGAGGAGATGTCCGAGGCCTATAAGGATATCTCCCTTGTAGTTGAGGCCGTCCACATGGCGGGACTGGCAAAAAAGGTGGCGAAGCTAAGGCCTCTCGGCGTCATAAAGGGTTAGTTTTTCTTGAATTCCCAATAGTTCAAACCGATCACAACGAGAAATCCAAGGCACATAAAAAGAAAGGCCAGAATAACCTCGGCGTTTACCTGTGGCGGAACAACATTTATCTGCAAAGCAGGCACTATTCTACCGTTACTGTCGATAAAGGTGGTCAAGGTTTCCTTCCAGGGCCAAATTCTTCTCAAGGACCCCAACATTAAACCGATGAGGACAGCCATGGTCAGATCATGGTATCTTTTCAAAAGCCAGCTCAGAACCCTCACAAAACTCAGAAGCCCAACCACTGCGCCGACGGTCAACATGAAGAGCGTACCAATGTCTCTATTATTCAGGGCCTCGAGAGTGAAGTGATACTTCCCTAAGAGCACCAGGATATAGGCACCGGATATTCCCGGTAGTATCATTGCGCAGATGGCCAGAAAACCGCACAGAAAGAGAAACCAAGAGGCCTCCGGTGTGGCCACAGGGATCATACCGAAAAGAAAATAGGCACCAACACCTCCCAGTCCAATTGCCATGAAAGCAGATAGTCTCCATGCCTTCACGAACCTGCCCACAGAAAAGACAGAGGACAGAACTAATCCAAAAAAGAATGACCAGACCATAATAGGATAGGTAAGAAGGAGCCAACTGAGGAGCTCGGCTAAGGAGAGTGTTGCAGCGAGGACGCCTACGACAACGGGCAGGAGAAAAGGCCAGGCGATAGATGAGGCTGCCTCCCTGATCCTGAGAAGGGCAAAGAGCTTCAAAAAGTGAAGATTGAGGGAGCGAATAGCGTGTATCAATTCTTCGTATATGCCGAGGATGAGGGCTATGGTACCGCCTGAAACACCGGGAACCACATTTGCCGCACCCATGAGGAATCCTTTGATAGCGAGAATGAGATAGTTTGGTAGAGATTGTAATGCCATGTTCAGCTCTGCTCACAGATTAAGGGGAAGCAAATATAATGTGTCTATCATCATGAGCCAGTCGCGCATGCATGGTCAAAAGGTTATACTGGATACCGGATTACTGGTACATGCTTTTCCTGCTTGCCGCTGTATCGGCTCCTACCATTTTGCGGTTGACAAAACTGCATGCAACGAACATAAACCTGGGACTTATTTGATAAGGAGAGCCACAATACCTGCAAAGAAACAATACGGCAAAAAGTAATGGAGCTTGCCCTTTCTTACATAGTTCATCGTTATCTTCAGCGCTATGAGCCCTGTCACAAAGGATATGACGATTCCCGTCATAAAGGGAGCATAGCCTATTTCACCTATTTCAGTCATGTCAAATTGCATGACTAAGGCCCCTATAATAGCAGGGATGGAAATGAGAAAGGAAAAGCGCCCTGCCAATTCACGGTCTAGACCGCAGAGAAGACCACAGACTATCGTGGCACCGGACCGACTAATGCCAGGGGTAATGGCGGCCCCTTGTGCCAGTCCGACCGCCAATGCTGTGACCAGACCAATGCTTCTCTTCTTTATCGCCTTGTCGGGTATAAGCCGGCTCGCTCCGAGGATAGTACCCGTAACCATCAGCATGATGCCAACGACGAGGGTTGATCCGAACATCTCGTGAAACAGTCGGTTAAAGAGTATTCCTATGAGCGCGGTGGGAATGATAGACACCAAAACCCAGAGGGAAAGAGCTGCATAGGGAAGTTGTCGGGTTTCACCGCGCCGCCCGTTCATGCCTTTTAGTGGCACGGGGGCAGGTTTTCTTCTCCACAAGACATTTCCCAGAAACGCCCCGCCCTCGGTGATCATGGCCCTGATGTCGCTCCGGAAGAATATGAAAATGGCCAGTAGCGTGCCGATATGGAGCGATATGTCCAGCAGCAGCTCCGGATTCTTCAACCCGATGAGGTGCTGAAATATGACCAAATGGCCTGAACTGCTGACGGGTAGAAACTCCGTGAGCCCCTGGATGATGCCCAGCAGAACCGTGTGCTCAATATTCATGAAAGACTCAAACTCTTTGCTGGAAAGTATTGCTTCTCTATACTGCAATCAAAGGAGGAAAAGCAAACACTAATCTCGGCGAAGGAAGCAATATTATAGACAAGTTGTCGTTATTTTTGGTATCAAACGTAAGAAGGCAAGCTCTTTTGTTTAAGAGAGAAAACGACTTGAAAAGGAGGTTCACCATGTTTGATAAAATTTATGAGCTTTTAGGTAAAGAACAGGCAGACAACCTACTTACCCACAAATGTACTACTATCGGCAAGGAGCGATTAAAGATTCCCTCTCCGGATTTCGTGGATAAGGTGTTCATCGACTCAGACAGACCAGTCAATGTCTTGAGGAATTTGCAGTCATTGTTTAGCCACGGTCGCCTTAAGGACACCGGCTATCTTTCCATCCTTCCTGTTGATCAGGGGATTGAGCACTCGGCAGGTGCATCTTTTGCGCCAAATCCGGACTATTTTGATCCTGAAAACATCGTAAAACTTGCCATTGAGGCGGGATGCAATGCGGTTGCCTCTACCCTTGGGGTACTGGGCGCTGTAAGCAGAAAATATGCCCATAAGATCCCCTTTATCGTTAAGTTTAATCATAATGAATTGCTCACCTATCCCAATAAGTATGACCAGGTCTTCTTTGCACAGATCGAACAGGCCTTTGATCTGGGTGCAGTGGGTGCAGGGGCTACCATTTACTTTGGATCGGAGGAGTCGACTCGGCAGATAACAGAGGTCAGCGAGGCATTTAAGATGGCCCACGAGCTGGGGATGTGCACTATCCTGTGGTGCTACCTCAGGAATGACGCCTTCAAAAAGGACGGTGTTGACTATCATGTGAGCGCCGACCTTACAGGGCAGGCTAACCATCTGGGAGCTACCATTGAGGCTGATATCATAAAGCAGAAGCTTCCCGAGAATAATGGTGGGTTTACAGCCTTGAATTTCGGCAAGACCCACGAATTGGTCTACAAAGAGCTCACCTCTGATCACCCTATAGATCTGGTCAGATATCAGGTAGCTAACAATTACATGGGGAGGGTTGGTCTTATCAACTCGGGGGGGGCTGCAGGCAAAAACGATCTTGCCGATACAGTTCTGACAGCGATCATAAATAAGAGAGGTGGCGGAATGGGCCTCATAACGGGAAGGAAGACATTCCAGAAACCACTGAAAGAGGGAGTAGCAATATTTCATGCTATTCAGGATGTCTATCTAAATAAGGGAATAACCATTGCTTAGAACGAATAGGTGTACACTTAGGGCCAGTAATTGGCAAGCAGTTCAGCCAACTTGAGTACGGTATCGGCATAGTAATCGCTGGGGTTGTATTTACGGATGATCTGCTTTTTCTGCTCATAGTCCTTGTTTTCTCTCCATTTGTGGGCCTTGAGGAACGAGGCAACGCTGGTAATGGCGTCCTTGTGCTGGAACAGGTCGATTGTGCCATCGCTGTTTCCATCAAATCCATATCGCTTAATGTTTGAGGGAAGGAACTGGGGGAGCCCGATAGCCCCTTCTATTGAGCCTTTGACTTTAAGGGGATCTCGGTTTTGGTCCTTGTAAAAGGCGAGCAGGGCTTTCAGTTCCCTATAGGCCCTCGCGCTTTTTTTCTTAAGCTTCTTTTTGATGTCTCTGGCATTCAGGTTTGGTTTTTCTTCAGCCGGTAAGTAGGCGATAATCTGTCGGTAGACTGCTGGCTCCAAAGAGACCGCCTGGGTTGCCAGAATCCCAACGGTTTTGAAGGAGCCCATATATCTTCCGCACGATGTTTCCACGGAGAGGATCGCCACTACCACGGAAGCGGAGATACCAAAATGACGCTCCATCTTATTAAGGGTTGTATGATGGGTTTTCAGGTAGGAAATGGTCCTGTCTACGGAGTACTTCTCCAAGAACTGGGCGTAATTGAGACTGGCCTCTTTTCTCACCAGGCTCTGAGCGATTGCCTGAGGCACGAGCTTGAACTCGGATCGGGAAAAAAGATCCTGGAGATATCCTTTATCGAGGCCGTCGAGGCTGAGGCGATTCACCAGTTTGTTAACAGCCGGATCGATGTTCTTTCCAAAGACAGGGTTGACGGCGACCGCCTGGATTGCTAGTAGGCATACGACCACAAAAGAATGGATTAGCGATTTCATAGGCTTCTCAGAGATTATCGGTATATCCCGGTTTTGAGTGATTGGGATATAGCAGATTTGAGGCAGATGTTCAAGAGCGCGTGAACCGAGTGGAGTTATTATGATGGAATGCAAAAAGGAAAAGAATCTTGAGAAATGCAACTGCACGTATGAGCCGTGCTCAAGGAAGGGTATGTGCTGCGAGTGTATCGCTTACCATCTAAAATCAAGGCAGCTGCCAGGATGCTGTTTTCCTGACGCCGCCGAGGCAACCTTTGACAGGTCTTTTGAGCATTTTTCGAGATTAGTCCAAGAAAGAAAGATCTAGGGCGGTCATACAGGGGATAGTTTAACTTGATAATTCCCTGCAGCTTGCTGCAGGGTCACAACATAGTGCCTCCCCCTTGATGGGGGAGGGTAGGTGGGGGCCTGAAATCTGGCGGGTTGATCCCCTCCCATTAAGGGAGGGGGCTTTGACATTGGATACCCTGCAGCTTGCTGCAGGGTGGTTCATTCGGGTTTCAACAATAGGCATTAAAGGATCTCAATTTCCCCGAGGGAGCGTTTTTTGGTCTCCAGGGGTAGGCCCTTTTTCGCTGCCTTTTGGGCGATATCTTTTCCCAGCAAAGCGGCACCAACAGCGCCGGTGAGTAAAGGTTCGTCAGGTACTAAGGTGGCATAACCCAGTTTATCGGAAAGTGCCTTGACCAGGGCCGGGTTTTTTGCCCCTCCCCCTGTAACGACCACCTGATTTGCCACCTTCAATCTGTTGACCATCCGTGAGATCCTGCTCGCCAATGATTCAAGGATTCCGGCGACTAAATCGGTAAGGGGAACTCCCTCGGCTAACCGAGAAACTACTTCTTGCTCGGCAAATACCGTGCAGATATTACTTATTTGTGCAGGCTGTGTGCTTTTCAGTGCAAGTGCACTCAAATCCTCTATAGCAATCCCCAATGCATCGGCAATAACCTCCAGGAATCTACCGGTACCGGCGGCACATTTGTCATTCATGACAAAATCTACTGGCCTGCCCAGATCTATTTTGATCCCTTTGCAATCCTGCCCCCCGATGTCAATAATTGTCCTGCACTCGGGGAAAAGGTGCGCCACCCCTTTAGCATGACAGCTGATCTCCGTCACCTGTTTGTCGGCAAAAGGGACATTGATCCTCCCATAGCCGGTAGCAATGAGGTAGGTGATTGCCTCGAAAGGCAGATTAGCCTGTTGCAAGGCATTTTCCATGACCTTGTTGGCCAACCTTCTCTGTTCCGGGCCGGTGGGTCCTACAATGGAGGAGATGATCCCTTCGTTCATGATCACCACCTTGGTCATGGTAGAGCCTATGTCAATGCCTGCAAAGTAGTCTGACATAGCATCTCAGCGGCGATCGGCCTTGTTTTTCTTTACTTGTTCCAAGGTCTCGATAAAGGCATCGATCCTGTTCCGGGTATCAACCTCGGAGTAGGAGCTTATGTCAATAATATCGCTTTCAAGGATGAGGGAAGGGAGTTCTCGGCTTTTTTCCCGTTGCTTTCCGTCCTGCCCCAATATTAATACGGGGATCGGCTTGTAGATCTTTCGTAACTGGTTTAATTGCCAAATCAGGCCGAGGTGCCAGGTTCTGCACGAGAATGCCTCATGCATGACAACACCGTCAATCTGGTAGTCTTCAATATACTGTATTAAGCGTTCCACGTCCGGCTCCGACCCAGCCCTTCTTTTGGTCTTGTCGTACCAGTAGGTCCAATACCCCAGCCATCTCCATGCCAGCCGTTCGATGGGGTCATTGGTATCAGGCATATTGAGCCTGTAGATGGGTTCGATCATGCGGTAGGTTGTCTCGGCCGGAAACACGGCTCCCTTACTATTAAAATAGTTGAAGTCGGTCAGGGCAAACCATGATGGTAATCCCCCGCCCCACAGGAGTCGATATTTCTCATCCTCCACAACGCCCTCTTTTCTGGCAATTTTGTCCTTGAGCTCCTTATTTAGCTCCAAGTAGAAGTCATATGCCTCCTGGGTGCCCATCATAAAGCACATGGGAACCATCGTATTCATGGCATCTCCGGTACCCATTGGTGTAGGCACAGCCCTTCTGAGATCATAGGTTTCCCAGATCAGATTCCAGGTCCTCTCCCCCAAATCAACGAGCTCCCTCAGCCGATCGTAGTCCATCTTCTTTCCCGTTTGTTCTTCCAGGAATTTCACCAACCCCCGTAATTCCGCTACAATATACTTGATGTAATAGTCCTGAACGTCGGCAACCTCAATATCATCCTCATAAAGGGGATAGGGAAGACCTACATCATAGATAGGAACGTCGGGCATGTATTGCTGAGCTGCCTGGTACCACTTGTTTCTCGGGTCACACAGAATCTGGCCGCTCGAGAGCATAAAATCAGGCCGTGCTTGCCCTCCCCATGGGGCATCAGGAGGCATGTCACCCAAGTCTTCCCTCCACTGGTCAAAGCCCAGGCCACAGAGGGCGTAGGTGCACAGGGACCGTGAAAAGCCCAAAGATTCCGCCCTTTCGAGAAATCGTTCCGCATCCCGCTTTGCCCCGCATATACCAGCATAGTTCTCGGTCCAGACTGGGACTATGTTCATAGCCCTAATTATTTCATCGTAAGCACACACGATAAAGGTGTAGGCAACCTTTTTCCCCTCTTGCTTTGCCCTTACCGTTCCACCGATTGCTGCCCTTACCATGCCACCGATTCTACTGGCTGCCTCGGTTGCAGTTCTTCTCTTCTTTCTCTCTTCCGTTTTCTGTTGCTCAGCCATTTGCTAAGACCTCCCCAAAGGTATTAGTTGTGTCAGTTGCGTTCATGGGGCCATACGCTAAAACATCCCATAAGCCCATCGTGGGCGGTGGAGTTATGAAATCATCTCGAGAAATGCCTGAATCCTCGTCCGCAATCGACCAATGGTGCCTGCCGAGTATTCATCCTCTAAATACAGAACCGGTATGTTGAGGGAATCAAGGTATGCTTTCCGTGCAGGAACTTCAAAACCGAAAGGGTCGCAATACTTGTAGACATAGAGGATAACACCGTCAACCTTGAACTTTTCACTTAAGGAGCCAATATTACCGAATCGTGACGCAAGGTCCTTCTCATAGTCTCCCTCCGCCTTTTCCCTATACGTCCGGGGGCAATTTATTTTATCAAGATATCGGCGTGCGAGGGCATCGAGGGGATCACCCCCGACGTCCGTATGCGGCAAGTAGTCCCTGGTGCCGATGCAGAGGCCGTCTACAACCACATTGGCCCCACTATCCTCAATGAGCTTAATGAAGTCGATATTATCTATGCAAGCGCCGTCAACCAATATGCGAGGTGCCTTGGAAACTGTGGCCTCTTTTCTTTTCCTCAATTCCACCAAAAGGTCGTCAAAGAGCGCATTCGATTCGGTAACCGGGAGGCTCATCCCAACGGTCAATGCCTTGGACATTTCCGTACCCGTGATGAGGGGCGGGTCCGGCTTCCGTAATTCATACAGGTCCTGAGCCTTGTCCCTGTTTTCGTTGTATAATTCAATGGCGTCGTTCAGATCGCTGTCGGTTATCCCTTTCTGGGCGAACCTTCCGATGCTTTTTCTGAAGGTATTAAGCTCTTCCCTGAAGAATTCCATTGACGGCTCGCTGACCGTATGGGGAACATTGATAAAATGAGAGTAAGGGAGGCCCAGCGTGTACCGCCACGTACTGTACGTCCTGGCCATGCTGTCGCAGCCATGGGGAATAACGATACCATCACAGAAATCGTACCATCCTTTCACTGAAAGATCAAAGCAGCTGCGGATAAAGGGACATGCAATGGTTTCCAGATTGGTATCCCCTTTGGTGATGGGCTCATTGACGTCACCCCTTATCCTGAAGGGTACTAATCCAGCAGCCGTGATGATCTCAGCCGGAACCAGGGAACAGAGGTATGCGATTATGTTTTTGCCTTCGTTTTTGAGTTCTCTCGCCCTGACCCCGTAGTCTTGATAATACCCTTCGACCTTGGACATCGCGGTATCCGGTTCACTCATCGCCCTCATCTCCTCTTGATTGCTACGAATACGGTTACTACCACGGTAAGCGTGGCTACTTTATAGCTGCAACGTAATTGAAACAATAGGGGTTGTCAATATATTCCTAGGGATCAATACCGGTCCTCTTCACCAATAGCACGGTGTAAGCGATAGACATTTGGATGGTAACCTTCCACCCTTTGGTTGATTTCATTGGCGTAAAATAGGAATGGCTCTTTATCTCCTAGACGTTGAGACAATTGAGGTGAATTTTTCTCCGAAAGGCAGGTTTCAAGATTCTGCAGGGGACCCCATATTAAGGCTTGACGATTTCTTGTTACATGCTATAACATCCCTGAACAAAGCGCGTTGGGAAATAATAAGTACAATAATATCAATTAGTTGTATTAATCTAGACTGGCTTGATACTTCCCCTTTTGTCAATAAAAAGCATTCTTACTATCCAGATAAGAGAACACTAGGCTCTTATGCAAGCAATACTCTTTCAGACCCTGGGAGGCCTCGGCCTGTTCATTTTCGGCATGAGGCTCATGTCCGATGGGCTCAAGAAGGCCGCAGGGAAGAAACTACGCTTAGTTCTGAGCGCCGTTTCCTCAAACAGGATAATAGCATGTATTACAGGGACGCTCGTTACCGCCGTCATTCAGAGCTCGAGTGCTACCAGTGTCATGGTGGTTGGGTTTGTTGATGCCGGCCTGATGACTCTCGCCCAGGCGGTTGGGGTAGTGTTGGGAGCCAACATCGGCACCACGGTAACGGCTCAGTTGATCGCCTTCAACATAAGTGATTATGCCCTTCCGGTCATCGCGCTGGGAGTGGTATTGAGGTTCTTCGCCACGTCAAAAAAATGGCAGAACTGGGGAGAGGTCTTGCTCGGTTTTGGCGTCCTTTTCTTCGGGCTGGCTACCATGAAAGCCGGTCTGGCACCCCTTAGACACGAAACCGTGTTCGTCCACTTCCTAACGAGGTTTCAGGGTCAAAACTTCAGCGAAATCCTTCTTTGCGTTCTCGCCGGCACTGCTCTCACCATGGCCATCCAGAGTTCGAGCGCTGCGGTCGGAATTGCCATGGCCCTGGCCAGCCAGGGGCTGCTGAGCTTTGAGGGAAGTGTGGCCATCATATTAGGTACCAATATCGGCACCACGATAACCGCGCAGCTGGCAAGCATAGGGTCAAATCTCAATGCCAGAAGAACGGCCATGGCCCATACCCTCTTTAATGTCTTGGGTGTATGCTTGATGCTGTTGATCTTTCCCTATTTTGTAAAGATGGTCGCCTTTCTGACTACGCATCTTTTGGGCATAGGGAGTCCTGATTTCCTTTTGGGGGAGGAGAAGCCATTTATTTCCCGACATATTGCAAACGCCCATACCCTTTTTAACGTAATGGCGGGGATCATTTTCCTGTTTATTCTGTCTTATTTGGTCACGATTACCATCTGGCTGACCCCGAGAGGAAAAGCTGAGCCCGTCGATGAGATTTTTCATATAAAATATCTTGACCGCCGTTATCTTGATTCACCTGAAGTGGCATTGGTTCAGGTCAGACAAGAGATCATCAGGATGGGGGAAGAGGCCCAGACCATGTTCGATGAGGTGATCGGCGCCCTCAAGATAAGAAATGCTAGGAACCTGGCAAAGTGGAGAGAGCGGGAAGACGTGCTGGATAATCTCCAGAAGGAGATAACCGATTTCCTTGTAAAGGTGATGCAACAGAACATCGTTGTTGAGGAGTCTAAGGAAATAACGTCTCTATTAAGGATGACCAACAATATTGAGAGGATTGGCGATGAGCTGGAAGATATCGCCGCCGCACTGGAGAACATGATTGAAGAGAAACTCTACTTCTCAGAGTATGCTATCACAGACTATGTAACCATCACTTCGGAGGCAAGGGAATTCCTCCAGCTCGTTCTCAATGGAATCAAAAATGAAAACAGAGAGATCATGGCAGAGGCGCTGAGATTGGTGAATAACATAAATCGTATGACCGATGACATGAAGACGAGCCATCACGACCGATTGTTTGAGGGAACATGTGAGATAGACAGGGGTATGATCTTCATCGAGATCCTCGACGCCTTTGAGAAAATGGGAGGTTTTTGCTATAACCTGGCCCAGGCAGTAGCAGGTGTCAAATAACAGCGACAAGATCTGGCAGGTAAAGGATGATCCCCCTGCTGCACCGTGGCTTGCAAGAGAGGTTGGCATATCCAGCCTGCTTGCCTCTCTCCTGATTCACCGCAAGGTTACTTCTCCCGATTCCGCTGAACACTTTCTTTCTCCCAAACTCGGTGCTCTCAGAGATCCCTTCCTGTTTAAGGATATGGAAAGGGCAGTTGAGCTCATAACTTCCTTTGTGAAGGACAGGAGAAAAATAACCATTTACGGCGATTACGATGCAGATGGAATAACCGCAACCTCGCTCTTGGTGGGCTTTTTCTCGTGGCTTGAAACCCCGGTGTCATATTATATTCCTCACAGGATCGAGGAAGGCTACAGCCTCAATGAGGCGGCAATCAAAAAGATCGCTGCTGCCCGCACGGAACTCATCATTACGGTTGACTGCGGCATCAGCTCACCGTCCGAGATTGCCCTGGCCAAAGGCCTTGGGATGGAGGTCATTGTCACAGACCACCATCAACTTCCAGTCAACTTTGAACCCTGTTGCCTAACGATTAACCCATGCCAACCCGATTGCTCATTTCCGTTCCGGGAGCTCTCCGGGGTCGGCCTGGCCTTTTACCTGGCCATAGCTACGCGGGCCTACTTAAGAGAGTCCGGGTTCTTTAACAACAGCGATGAGCCCGACCTTAAGGCCCTTCTGGACCTTGTTGCACTTGGAACAGTTGCCGACATTGTGCCTTTGATTGAAGAGAACAGGATCCTAGTGAAAAACGGACTTTCCCTGCTAAGCGAGAGCCGGAGGCCTGGAATGAGCGAATTATTGAGGGTATCGGGTATAAAAAAAGGCCAAGAGATTACCACGCATGATATTGGCTTCAGGCTTGCCCCTAGGCTCAACGCCATGGGCCGTTTAGGATCGGCTCACGGGGCAGTTCGCCTCCTGACAACGGACAACGAAACGGAGGCCGTCCGGATTGCCGAACGGATGGATTCCTTGAACACGCAACGACAGGCGATAGAAAGCAGGATTCTCTCTCAGGCAAGGGAGATGATCGATAGGACTGAGGGTTTCGAAAAACACCGGACCATTGTCCTCTGTGATCCCTCCTGGCATCGAGGAATAGTGGGGATCGTGGCCTCAAAGATCTTGGAGGAACACAACCGCCCAACCTTGATCCTCGGGGGTGACGGAGAGGTGGCGAAAGGATCAGGCCGGAGCATTGACGGGTTTGATCTGTATGAGGCGCTTTGTGATTTGAGCGATGTGCTTACCCATTTCGGAGGTCACAGCGGTGCGGCAGGCGTTACCCTTGAAGCCAAAAAACTTGAAGAATTCCGTGTTAAGTTCGAAAAGCTCGCCAGGGACAGAATAGACCCCAAGGATATGGCCCCGAAGATAGAGGTTGATGCAAGGCTAGATCTGGAATCTATCACCCCGCAGCTTATGAAAGAGCTTGAAATGTTACCGCCTTTCGGTTGCCAGAATCCCCAACCCATCTTCTGGGCCGGACCCCTTGAGGTTGCCTCCTCCAAGGTGGTGGGAAATGATCACCTGAAACTGAGGCTGAAACAGCAAGGGATCATATTTGATTCCATAGCCTTTGGCAAGGGTGCCCTTCATCCCCTGCAAGGAAAATCAGTGGATGCGCTCTTTCACATTGAAACCAATACCTGGCGGGGAATGGAGTCGATTCAGCTGGTGATAGTGGATCTAAGGATTAATCCGAGGGGCGATGTGTGATGTGCGATCCGTGATGCGAATAAGGGCTGTTCATCGCACAACGCTATGAACCCAGGAAACCCCATGAGTACAATAAATCGAATCGTAACACGTTAGCTCTTTGAAAAGATAGTGCTCCTGTCCATTTGCTGATGCCCAGTGGCTATTCGTAACGGAACTCAGTTGACCGAGCATGGGGATGTCTTTTTTTGCTCTGCCCTCTAAACAAGGTCCCGTACAGGGCCGTTACAAACCGGCGCACCGCCCCATAAGCCTTAGCACTAAGGTACCAGCCTGTGTGCGCCGTTTTGAAACGCCCACTCCTTTGTACCATGGGAGGCCTGCCCTGGCGCTCAGCTTCCGGAGTGTTGTATGGATACGAGAGTATCTCACATTTCAGTTCTCCTTACTCATGCCTTATGAGCCAGGTCTGGGCCAGGGACAGAGTCAAAAAAAGACATCCCCATGCTCGGCTTAAGATCAATTACAAAGAGCTAACGTGTTACACCAAATCATTTTCTACGGCTCAGCAAAAAGCTTGGCAGCCTCCTCGATGTCTTCCGGAGAGAATATAAAGAGCGATTTTTCTCCGTCAGGCAGGGCGGAGCCGTACACATAATTGATATTGATCCCTTCTTTTCCAAAAGTCTCCGCCATCTTGGCAAGGGTGCCCGGTTTGTTATCGATGATAAGGGCAATAACCGGCATGACGTCGAAGATGTAGTCACCTTTTGCCAAGAGATCAACCGCCTTATCCGTCTGATCCACCAGGAGCCTTATCAGGGCAAAATCCGCGGAGTCTTTTCTCATTGATCCGTAACTGACAGCAGGGGCAATCCTCTTCAGCGATTTTCCCCTGGCCCTGAATAATTCCTGTACATACTGCGATGCATCCTGAATCGTAAGGGCGTCTATGTTGATCCCTGCCTGAGATAATGTTTTGGCCAGTTTTCCCAACTCACCGGGAGCGTTCTTTAAGAAGAGCGATATCTCCGTTCTCACCATTTCTCAGTCCCCCGAGTTATCTCTCACCCATGTAGCCCTTCATATACTTAAAGAACTCTGAATCCGTTGAAAGAACCAGGGTGCTGTCCTTGTCCAGGGCTTCTTTGTAGATATCCAGGGTATTGATAAAGGAATAGAAATCGGCATCCAATCCGTAGGCCTGGGCATAGATCGTGGTGGCCTCGGCGTCCGCCTTTCCCTTAATCTCTTGGGCCGTTCGGTACGCCTCTGAGGTGATCCTTTTCAGGTCTCTTTCTTTATCACCTTCAATTTTCCGTGCCTCTCCCAAACCTTCAGACCGAAACTTCTCTGCTATCTGCTTCCGCTCGGCGATCATCCTGGCGTAAACCGATTGCTGCACCTCTTCGACATAGTTTATTCGCTTAATCTTGACGTCTACCAACTCTATACCG
>DATKZQ010000063.1:0-15222 GCA_035527895.1 Desulfatiglandales bacterium | reverse complement strand
GCGATCACGAGCCCTTCCTGGGGTTTCTCCTTGGCGGTATCGGGGATGATGATGCCACCTTTGGTCTTCCCTTCCTCTTCCACTCGCTTGACAACGACGCGGTCGTGTAACGGTTGGATGTTCATGGTGTTGATCCTCCTTTAAGGCTAGTCTGATGAAGAAATGCCGGCTCGTGCCGTAATTGATATGCAATAAAGGGTAGAAGATATAGAGCTTTGTTGTGTGATAAAATACTGATATTATTGAATTATATTATGTATGAAAGAAATAGTAAACACGCTTTTTAAATTGTCAAGGGCTTGGCTGCATTTTTGGGTTGATCGGACCTATGGCAGGAGGGAAAAGCACAGCGACGGAAAGCACTTTTGAACGCTGACTTGAGGGAGAAAAGGCGAATATGGTTATAGTTTTGTCAGCTAAAGAATTTCATGGGAAGGACGTATTGACAAATTTCAAAGCGGGATTAACTAATTTTGTAAAAGGCCAAGCTCCGGAGCAGAAGGTAAACGCCTTGATGTGTACATAGAACGATGGACGGGAAAACGCATCAACTGTCGGAAGTAAGATGTGTATAAACGATAACCGTAAACAAGAGGAGGGATCAACCATGATAGTGAGAAGAATTACGGGATGGCCAACATGGGATTGGAAGAGCCCCATGGAGGAACTGGAGAGAATGCCTCGCGATTAGCTCCGGAAAAGCATGGGCCTCCTGGTCTTATCATAACTGCTGCACCTCAGGTGGATGATTACCATAGAACTGATTCCGCCTCAGAATCCGGGAGAGCTGGATAGACGATGAACGATTTTTTAAAAGCCTTAATCAAGCCTCCCACCTTAAACCTTGTTTGACCTCACCCCCTAAAGTTTGATAGTGTTATGCCTGTGAGCTGAATCAACGCCGACTGCAGGAATGAGCTCCAAGACACTGTCGGTTTATGGATTAACGGGCCTCATGAGTTGAGGGCAGTTTATCATAACTGCGATGCACGACGGTTTGCCTGGCTTTTGGCGATTCCGATTGAGTACTATTTGTATATTCAGAGGCCCATATGGCTTCCCCTAGAACCCGGCGCTTTGTGAGCGTTTCAGAATATGGCTTTCAAGAACGGGTCAGAACGAGGTGACCGCGGGGTGTACCGTAAGAAAGTACCCCTTTGACAAACCTGTGGAAATCATTGCTGCGAGGGATATCCGTGGGAGATGTATTTCAGTTCCTGTCCAGCGCTTCTCTTGAAAAACTCACCGGGAAAAAGGCTTACAACCTCGAGGAGCTGCTCACACTGATAAAAACCTGTCCTGATTCCTCCATTTTCTATCATACATTTTCTGCCTTCTTAAAGATGCGAGAGGTTCAGGTGCCCTTTAACAGTGATTTTGCCATCTGGGTTTCCAGGGGTCTTAATGAGAGGGCTTTGGCTGAAAAGCTTATGGCGGTGGATTTGTCCGAACATAGCACCATCAAAAGCTTGAAAAAGCGCCTTGTTGAAATCATCGAGAGCTACAGGGAACAAAAGCCTGGAGCCTTTCAAAAAACCGCTGATGAGCCTTTCTATCTCTATGACGTGGTCAGGATTGTTTATCTAACGGACAAATTTGCCTATGACCTCGAGAGCTTTCGTGAAGTGCTCTCACGTATCAGTATATATTCGCTCTATTTTCATTTTATTGAATCGAGGCTCAATACACAGCTTCAAACCGACGACTTTTCAACGTGGATACAAGAGAGCCTTCGCATCCCCAGCTTGGCTCAAGAGATAAGGAGAATAGACATAAACGTGTTCACGTTAGAGGGGCTTCGATCACGAATAATTCAGTTGATCGATGACCATTTGCAAACAGCCCAGCTTGGCTGAGCCAAGGCAAAGGTCAGATGCTCTCGAGGAGCGCAGGTGACCGTGAGGAGGAGAAATGGTTGCACCCACCCTGTTGGACTATAAGGAGGTTGTTGGGCCGGCCATCATTGAGGAGCTTACCATCCTGGCCTCGCACGTAGGAAATCGGTCAATCAAGATGGTGAACTCGACGGCAGTTGGCGGCGGGGTAGCGGAGATGCTTCGACGTATTGTCCCATTGCTCAACGAGCTCGGGATCCAGGTTCAATGGGAGGTCATCAAGGGCGACGAGCGGTTCTTTGAAATCACCAAGGCATTTCACAACGCCCTCCAGGGCAAGGAAGAGCATTTCGATGAGGATACCCTTAAGGTCTATCTTGCATGTAATGAAAAGAATAACCGCGAGATGAGTTTTGACCAAGACCTCATCGTTATCCATGATCCCCAGCCCGCCGCCCTAATCAACTGGAATCAGAAAAGAAAGAATAGGTGGGTATGGAGATGCCATATCGATATGTCACATCCCAGCAAACAGATCTGGGGATTTCTCAGGCCATATGTGGAGAAATACGACTCGGCCATCTTTTCATCGGCCATCTTTTCACCGGAGTTATCTATTCCCCAGTATCGTTTTTATCCGGCCATCGATCCTTTGGACGACAAAAACAAGGAATTAAACCCCTCTTACATTGACGGAGTTCTGGCAAAGTACGGGGTGCCCAGAGACAAACCTATTGTGACCCAGATTTCGCGCTATGATCCGTGGAAAGACCCGGTGGGGGTGGTTCAGGCCTTCAAGATGGCACGAAAATATGTCGACTGCCGCCTTGTTATGGTAGGCGATAAAGCGGCAGATGATCCTGAAGCTGAAGCCATTCTAGACCGTGTCAAAGCGGAGGCAGGGAATGATCCGGATATTCACGTCATTTTCTTGACTCGCTCTATTGCAACCGAGATCAATGCCTTTCAACGCGCCTCTGATATTGTCCTACAAAAATCCCTGCGGGAAGGATTTGCGCTAACGGTTTCTGAGGCACTCTGGAAAAAACGGCCGGTGATAGGTGGCGCTGTAGGCGGGATACCGGCACAGATAATGGATGGGTATACCGGGCTTTTGGTCCATTCGGTAGAGGGGGCCAGCCTGGGAATTCGCACACTGTTGACTCAGCCCGATTTTGCCAGGATATTAGGTAAAAACGGGCATGAGCGTGTTAAGGATGAATTTCTTATTACAAAGAACCTGAAGCGATACCTGCTTTTGCTTCTTGCCCTGGATCGACCTCGGGAACAGCAGATCTTTCTGAATTGACAACTCCTGTCAGGGGATATACAAGGGTCTTGGCTCGTAGGGGCTGTGTCACCTGACCCTCCGTGATGCCAGCTTTTTCAAGAGCAACAGGACATCTCCCTGAGATTTTAAATTGAATCTCGCCAGGGAAGAGCTCAAACCCACCTTGAGGGAATAAGCGTATTCAGGGAGGACATCGAAGATATCTTCATCTGTCCGGTCATCGCCTACTGCCAGAATGAAATCGCGCTGTTTTTTTGCAATCCACCGCAATGCCGCTCGCCCCTTGTTTATACCGCTGTTTTTCACCTCCACAACCTTGCTGCCCTCCAATATCTGAAGATTGAGATTGGCGGTCAGATTCACAAGCTCATCTGTCAGCTCCAGTACCCTCATGGTGCTGAGCTCAGAGTCGGTCCTTCTGTAATGCCAGACCAGGGAGAATTCCTTTTCCTCAATAAAGGAGCCGGGGGTTCGGTCCATATAGAGCTCCAGTATGGGGCGGATGTCCTGCTTCCATTCCTTTGTAAGGGGTTCTATCATCTCCCATTTCTTTTCTTTGAGCCATACACCGTGTTCGGCAACAAGGCTCAGACCCAGATGCTGAAACCATTCATCGAGGGTATCCTTGTCCCGACCACTGAGAATTACAACTTCGTTCTTAGGATCCACAGCAAGGGCCTTCAGCAACTGGAAAAGATCGTCTCCAGGCCGTGCTTCTTCCGGTTTTCCAAAGAATGGAACAAGGGTGCCGTCATAATCCAATAACAAAAGACGCCTTTTCGATTTATCATATTCCCTCAGTAATCTCTTTTCCACTTCAGCGGTCAGTATGGTTGCGTGCATCTCTTTCTGCAGTTTCTTCGTGTGATCCAGTCTATCCATAAACTCCTCAGCCCATCGCACCACACTGTAGCGCTCAATCCGTCTCTGCATCGCCCGATTGCGGTCTCTCTGTTCCTCCTTCGGCATGTTCAAGGCCTTCACCAGGGCCTCCACAACCCGTTCCCTGTTGTTGGGGTTAATAATGATTGCCTCGCCCAGTTCTTTTGCGGCACCAGCCATTTCACTCAGAACCAGTACCCCTTGGCCGTCGTTTTTGGTTGCGATATACTCCTTCGCTATGAGGTTCATGCCGTCGCGGAGAGGTGTCACCAGGCAGACATCGGCGATATTGTATAGCGCTGTAAGGGTGGAGAAAGGCAAAAGCCGGTACAAATACCAGATAGGAGTCCAGCCGATGGTGCCGTATTTCCCATTAATACGGCCTACGAGTTCATCGATCTGTTTTTTTAGCAACTTATAGTAATCCACCTGCGTTCGGGAGGGAACAGCGGCCAGGATGAGGACTACCTTATTTCTATATCCGGGATTGTTATCCAGAAATGTATCAAATGCCTTTAATCGTTGGGGAATTCCCTTGGTATAGTCCAGGCGGTCTACAGATAGTATGACCTTGTGACCCGACAGCCTCTTGCGAAACCGGCTTATCTGATTTTGGACTTGCGGATTCTGTGCGGCTTTTGCAAACCGATCAAACGCTATTCCCATGGGAAAGGCGTCAACCCGGATGATGCGATCGTGCGCATGGATTTGACCCAGGCTATATTCGTAACCCAATAGACGGTGTACGGTGCTTAAGAAATGCCGGGTATAGTCATCTGTATGAAAACCGATAACATCTGCGCCCAACAATCCCTCGGCAATCTCTCTGCGCCAGGGAAGCAGACGAAATATCTCGAAGGAGGGGAAGGGAATATGAAGAAAGAACCCGATGGTTGCATTAGGCAGTTTTTGCCGCACAAGTGCTGGCAGGAGCATTAAGTGGTAGTCGTGTATCCAAATGGTGTCACCTTCTTTAGCGATTCGTAAGACTTCCTCACTAAAAAGCTCATTCACCCGCTTATAGGTTTCCCAGAAGCCTTTGTTGTGTATCACATATTGAATGAAGTAGTGGAAGAGGGGCCAGACTGTCTTATTGCTGAAGCCGTGATAGTATTTTTCGATATGATTTTGTGTCAGAAAAACGGGAAGACAATTGAATTTTGATCTTAGCCTGCCCTCGATTTTCTTTCTTTCGTTGTTCCTTGTTTTATCCCAGGTAATTCCCGGCCATCCAATCCATAAGCTATCGTACGACTTATAGAAGGAGCCCAATCCCGTGGCTAATCCCCCTGCGCTTGGGCGGAACAAGAAATCGTTTTTTCTTTTTTCAATAGAAATCGGCAGCCTGTTCGAAACGATCAAAAGCCTCTGCATGGCATGAAGGCCTCAATTTGAGGATTTATACCTCCGAGCCTTGAATTCCTACGCGTTTTTTTGCGAATCCGGCAGCAGTCCAATTCTGAGAGGGCTTGCATTATGGGAGATTGGAGGGGTAGCTCTCAACTCTATCTACAACTTTACCAGATAGGCCGGAACGAAAAAAGGATTATTTTGCCTGATACCATAAACCACACCCGGTCTTTCACATCATCTATGCCGGCATATGAAATCTTGTGAAAAGAAGTAACACTTTAGCTCTTTGAAACTAATCTTAACCCGAGCATGGGGATATCTTTTTTTGACTCTGTCCTCCCATCGTTAAAAGCAGTGGGCGTTTCAAAACGGCGCACACAGGCTGCTACCTTAGTGCTAAGGCTTATGGGGCGGTGCGTCGGTTTGAAACGGCCCTGTACGGGGCCTTGTTTAGAGGGCAGAGCAAAAAAAGATATCTCCATGCTCGGTTCCCTGGGTTCGGTTACGAATAGCCAGTGGGCATTAGCAAATGGACAGGAGCGCTAACTTTTCAAAGAGCTAAAGTGTTACGAAAAGAACGGAAGCCATTCTTCATTCGAATTGAAGTTGGTAGGCAAAAGAGGCATTAATGTTCAGAAAATCAACCTTAATGTTTTCAGGAAATGGCGGGAGAGGGTTTGCCGATCGTATAGCTTTAAGGGCGTATTTATCGAGGATTTCGTATTCAGAAGAGCGCACCACGCTCAGATCTACGAGGTTGCCCCCGCTGTCGAGCCTAAAGAGTATCAGCAGGGTTCCTTGGATGAGGTTCTCTTGGGCATATAACGGATAGACCCAGTGAGAACGTATTTTTTCCTTGAGTACCGTGGTGTAGGGAACATAGGTAGTATCTTTCGTATCTAGGGAGATGGTTGCCTCCTTGAGTTCAACAGGCTGTTCGGTGTGGCTTTGTCTGACAGGGGGAAACTCTTCCCTCTTGTTCTTCATGATCTCTTCTACGGGGGGACGTATCAAATCGACCGTGTATGTTCGAAGAGGACTCCTAAACCATGGACCCGGGAAAATTCCCTGCAGAACGAGAACTGCGATGACGTGTATGACTATTGAGAGGGAAAAGGCTAAGAAGAGAACCCGCCTACCCTCTAGATCCGGGAGGTAGTCAGTTATGTTCACTGCTCGTCTCCGGCCCGTTGACCCAAAGCTCCTCATTTTTTTCAAACCACCAATCGCTGCTATCAGTGGAGGTGATTTCATCAGCAAGTTTCTTGGCGAAATCAGTAACAAGGCGTTTGACGGAGTATCGCAACCACTCGGCTGCCGATTGGTTGCCCAGATCCTTTTGTCGCTTTAACTCCAAGATAAAGTCGATTTGGTCGGCATCCCGAGACAATTTGGCTTCGATGGTTTCCCGTGAATTGAAATCATTAATCAGGGAAACGATCTCCTGGCCAAAGGGAAGTCCCTTGGCCAGATCATTGATTGCACCGTCTTCGTTAACGGCAACGTATTTCTTGTTTACATAGTTGTGATCGCCGGTTCTGGCCTCATGAAAGTCGTGAAATAGGCTCATGAGGACAACTTTCTGCGTATCGGCTTTAGGTTCATTTTTCGCGAGCACGTATGCGATGACAGCGACCCTAAAGGAGTGCTCTGCGACGGATTCTCCGCCGGTGCCCAGAAATTGATAGCCGGACCTGGGAATTCTCTTAAGCATACCGATCTCAAAAAGAAAATTTACGCTTTCTCTCATCAAATTTGCCTCCTCTACGTCAATGATCAGGGGTTCTGAGTTTGAATAATGAGTGTAGACGGGCCAGATTCACCCATACCCAGCCGGGCGATCCACCTAGCTGTCGTCAGGTGACCTACTGAAGGAAATCAGAACGCCTGAATATAATGGGTCTAAATACCATTCAGGAAACAGACAGGCAAGACATTACAAAAAGTGTTTTCTTTGGTGTTCCACCGTTCGTTTGAGCACGGAAAAAGGTGCACTATCCAGGCATGGTGAGCATCATAGTCTTCCCCGGTCCAATAGAAGCCATTTCTCGGGTTCGCAAAGGGCTGGTTTTCGGATAGAGAAAGATGTTTTGAAAACGTTTCCAGTTCACCTCTGGTTGGAAGGCGAAACGTGCCGCAATAGGCAGCTTTCACGGTTTGACTGTAGGCAACGGCCTCGTGCCAATTCTTTATTCCGCCAGGGCTTGTCAAATCCTTAATCCATATCAACCCGGTGCGACAATCCTTTACCGTTCCGTCCCCGAGATCCAGAAAGCCTTCCGAGCACTCAGGAACCCTCAGGGCAGCTGTCTTTTCCGAAACTCCGGCGCCTTTGGAGGTTTCAGCCTCGAAAGATGCTCCTTTTGGAATAGAAGACGGTTGTTTTTCAATGTCCTGGGAAACGGGAGCAGGAGATTCAGAAGCTATTACCGCCAGCAATTCTTTTGCTGTCTTGCAAGCAGCTTGATCACCCAAGGCGCAGACCTTTTCGAAATCCTGATGAGCTGCATCGTATCTCTTCGCTCGCTTGTAGGCAAGCCCCCGGTTGTAAATGGCCTTTTCCTGACCCGGGTTCAACTCCAATGCCTTTGTGTAATCTTCAATAGCATGACTGTCCATGTCTTTGTCAAAATACGTATTTCCCCTTTCGAAGTAAGCCTGGGTGAAATCGGGCCTTAATTCTATGATACGGGTGAAATCCTCTATGGCCTGATCAAAGGATCTCAGCTTTTGGTTGGCCAGCCCCCTGTTATACATAGCCCCTACGTTAGAAGGCTCGAGCTCCAAGATCTTGTTGTAGTTTTTTATGGCCTCCTCGTATTGATTTCTGTCAAAATACGTATTTCCCCTTTCGAAGTAAGCCTGGGTGAAATCGGGCCTTAATTCTATGATACGGGTGAAATCCTCTATGGCCTGATCAAAGGATCTCAATTTTTGGTTGGCGAGTCCCCTGTTATAATAGGCCTCAATGTTTGACGTTTCCAGCTCGATGACCTTGGTATAGTTCTCGATGGCCTCTGAGTACCTGCCCTCACGAAGACAAGCAGTTCCCCTTTCGAAGTATACTCTTACGAGGTCTTCGTCTGCATGAGCCAGAGATACAAGGAGGGGAAGAAGGAAAAGAGAGAGAATCAACTTTTGCATTTCATGCCCTCGGCCTATGTAAGGTGCGTGAGTTCTATTTCCCCCCAGCTTGCCATTGTTTCGCCTATGATAACCACGCCGCCTCTGATATCTTCGGATTCTCTGATTGATTCTATTTCACTCGCAAGCTTCGATTTGCTGGTTACCTTGTTTCCGAGTGCCGTGGCTGCCGCGTCGGCAATGGTTGCGGATGAGGCGACAATGCACACTGCATCGGCATTGCCGAGACTGAGGGAATGCCCAACCGTTCCTGAGGAGGTGCAAACGCCCATCGGCATCCGTTCGGGTTGCAAAACGAGGCCGAGCCGATTGGTCAATGGGGAGCTTCCTGCGAAGATTAAAACCGTGGCGGGCCGTTTGGTTTTAACGAAGATATCACCGCCATTTTCGACAAGGACCTCCTCTGAATAGCCCAAGAGATCTGTGCCTACAAAGTGGGCTATGGCGCCTGCCACAGCTGCCATAGGCCCTACGGCGAATCTACGTGAAGCCCAGATCATCTCTCTCACGATAGGCGGAGCAAAGGGATCCTCGGGGTAGGGGAGAAGGGTGGATAAAAACTCCGGCCTTCTCTTGATGTAGTCCTCAAGTTGTCTCCGATGGTGGTGTACCCTATCCTTAGCCTGTTGGCTCAGATCAGTGGTGGCGCTAACCAGCAGGTCGGTTTCCTTGATCAGAATCCTACGTGAGATCAAGCCCTTTGGATGCGCCCTTTTTCTGTATGGGTGATCCTTGGTTCCTAATCGGGTTTGTGTGGTCTGTTGCACGAGTCTTGTTGATTAACCTTTTTGCCTGGTTTCGGTATCTGTGACTCAAAGCTTATCAGGTAGCCATGGTTGTCACAGCTTGGCACAGGAATTCCTCTCTTCTGCGTAAGGCGCTGCTATGCGTTTGCCGTGGCTTGTTCCAGGGGGAACCGGTATCTATTCGACCTGGTAGTTAGGGGCTTCTTTTGTGATAATCACATCATGCACATGCCCCTCCCTGAGGCCGGCTGCGGTGATCCTCATGAACGTGGCCCTGGCCTGAAGCTCCTTGATTGAGTGAGCTCCCACATACCCCATGCCAGCCTTGAGGCCCCCGATGAGCTGGTACATGGTGTCTGCTATGGGGCCTCGGTAGGGGACTCTTCCCACTATACCCTCTGGCACCAGTTTCGACTCTCCCTCCACTCCTTCCTGAAAGTAACGATCCTTACTTCCCTCCTTCATGGCCTCTATAGAGCCCATGCCTCGGTAAACCTTGTACCTCCTTCCCTGCAAAAGGACTGTCTCTCCAGGGCTTTCCTCTGTGCCTGCCAGTAGAGAGCCAATCATTATTGAAGACGCACCTCCGGCCAAGGCCTTAGTAATGTCGCCCGAATACCGTACTCCACCGTCCGCGATGATCGGAATGCCCGCCTTCAATGCCTCTTGAGCACACTCCATAATAGCGGTCATTTGCGGCACACCGACGCCGGCAATTATTCTTGTGGTGCAGATTGAGCCTGGACCTATTCCGACCTTTACCGCATCCGCGCCGGCTGCAATGAGAGCCCTCGTGCCTTCCGATGTGGCCACATTACCTGCTACCAGCTCGACATCGGGAAAATCCCTTCTGGTTTCCTTTGCTGCCTCTATAACGCCTTTCGAATGCCCGTGAGCAGCATCGATGACGATTACATCTACGTTTGCAGCGACGAGCCGTGCAACCCTCTCCTCTCTGTCCGGTCCAACCCCAATTGCTGCGCCAACTCGCAGCCTGCCGTGTTGGTCCTTGCACGCGTCAGGGTATTTCTTGATCTTTTCTATGTCCTTTATGGTTATGAGCCCCTTCAGTTTTCCCGCGTCATCAACAACCAGGAGCTTCTCTATCCTTCGCTCGTGGAGGA
Source organism: Desulfatiglandales bacterium (assembly GCA_035527895.1). Classification (GTDB taxonomy): domain Bacteria; phylum Desulfobacterota; class DSM-4660; order Desulfatiglandales; family B25-G16; genus JADFWK01. The sequence goes on along the minus strand of DATKZQ010000063.1, from coordinate 4,847 downwards.
GGGCCTTAGACTCCTCCAGGGTGGTCCCAACGGGAACGGTAGCCAGGTTCTCCTTAGTCATTACATCTCCCACCTTCTTTTCAAGATCCGTTTCAAACCGTAAGTCCCTGTTGGTTATGATCCCCACTAAGTTGCTGGATTTAACAACCGGTACACCTGAAATCCGGTATTTTTCCATGATATTGAGAACTTCAAAGATCCTCTGATCCGGATCAATGGTAATAGGGTCGAGAATCATCCCGCTCTCTGATTTCTTGACCTTCTCTACCTCCAGGGCCTGCCTCTCGGGAGTCAAGTTCTTATGTATGAATCCTAATCCACCCTGTCTGGCCAGAGCTATTGCCGCTTCAGATTCGGTAACCGTATCCATTGCCGCACTCACTATTGGTATATTAAGGTCAATGTTTCGAGAGAGCCTCGTTCTTATGTCCACATCCTTCGGCAACACGGCCGACTCCCCTGGGATCAAAAGGATATCGTTAAAGGTAAGCCCTTCCTTTAATGCTAGGTTATCCATCTCTTGCTCCTTCCGTGTACTGTATCAAGATTCCCTCTAATAGATCGCTGTAACTGACAATTATCTCATCTTTCCCAAAATAGTCCATGAATTTCAAAATTATGAGGGTGCCAGGTAGAATGATATCCTCTCTCCCGGGTTCAAGGCCAACGGTGCTCAACCTTTCAACAGCCGGCATGTCTTTCAGGTTCTCAAACAGGTTTTCAGCAGTGTTTTTTCCGATGCTCAGCCCCTGTAGGTTTTTTTCGCTGAAATTGTCCCCAGATACACCGTGTATCATGGCGCCGAGCGTTACTACGGTTCCACCGGTACCCAACAAAACAAATTCTTCGTTGCTTAATTCCCTGAGTGCGGCAAGTCTTGTATCACAAATATCTTGGATATGCTTGCTCAACCGCCTTATCTCTTGGTCTTTTGGAGGATCGCTCACTAAATAGGTTTCCATTGATGTGACTACGCCAAGCGGGACTGACACATATGTCGTTTTGTCTTCATTGCTCAAGATGAATTCCGTACTTCCCCCACCGAGATCGAAGATACCAACCGATTGAGGCCTTGGCCTGAATGAGGACAGAACTCCCATCTCGGTTAATCTTGCTTCTTCTTGCCCCGAAATAACTTTAACCTCGCACTCAAGCTGTTCAGCCATTAAGGCAATAAAGGTATCCCGATTGGTTGCCTCTCTGACCACCCCGGTAGCGACCGCAATGGGAGCGGCCACACCAAACCGGTTTGCTATTCCAAGAAATTCCTTGAGAGTGGCAATGCTCCTGGCCATGGGGTCAGGCTTAAGGGTGCCACTCCGGTTCCTGTTGAAATCCTCGCCCAGTCTCGTAATGGCCCTTTTTCGCAGCATGGGGATGAGAGGAGTATCCAGTGCACCTTGTTCGGCGATCAACATCCTAATGGAGTTGCTCCCGATTTCAATAGATGCAATGGTGTCCATAGGCTGCCGGCCCCGGAATCAACGTATTAAACGAGACAATGCAGACTCCAGGATATCTGTTTTGCCCGAATAGAAATGGTCAGCCCCGTCGATGACCTCTAAGAGGGCTGCGGGATTCCAGGTAGAGATTAAACGGCTAATCTGATCCGCTGGCGCAATATCGTCTCTGCCGCCAGCCACCACAGCCTTAATCCTTTGGTCGCTTGATAAGAATGAAAAATCCAAAAAGGCCACAGGTGGTGATACCATAATCATACCGCTCACCGAGAAGTCGCTGAAGGTTATATGAGCATTTACCCATGCCCCGAATGAATAGCCTGCCAGGTCAATGTCTGACTTCTCGAGGCCATACAAATAGCGCAAGGCGGATATTACATCCTCCTTTTCTCCTTTTCCTTCGCTATACCTTCCTTCGCTTTCCCCAACCCCTCTGAAATTGAATCTCAGGGTTGTAAGTCCCTTGTTCTGATATGCCCGAACCAGTGTCTCAACAACCTGATTGTACATAGTCCCACCATACAGGGAGTGCGGGTGGGTGATGACGACTCCTCTTTCTCCTGACTGCCTGCTTACGAGCCCCTCGATCCGTAAGCCGTCAGACTGAAATGTGATTTGCTCCTCTTTCATCATACTGTCATAATCTCTCAAAAAGGTCTTCCATGTCTTTCTTCAACCTCTCCGGGACCAGGTAAAGCTCCGTGTCAGATAGTCTGGCAAAGGTGGCTCCGCCTCTGACCAGGGTGTTGCTTTCCTGGTCGTGAATGAATCCTCTCACTTGATTTATGCGGCCCCTTTTTTCCTCCAAAATGTGGGCCTTAACGGTAAGCGGCGTCTCCAGTGGAACCGGCTTAAGATACTTGATCCTCATGCTCCTTGTAACAAAGAAGATCCTCTTGAAGTAGATTACGGCCCAAGACATGACTTCATCCAGCAGGGTTGATACTATTCCGCCGTGGGCCATAGTCTCCCATCCCTCGTAGTTCTTCCTTAAGGCAACATCCGAACACACATACTTGCCGGACACATAGAACTGGAGGTTCAGCCCTATCGGATTTGCAGTTCCACAGGCAAAACAGTTGTAGCCTTCCAGCTTTGGAATAGTCTCTCTGACTTCATTCATCGTGAGAGCCTTTTCCCCTTCCCAGAAAGGTGTGCCAAATCATCTCGTGATTCCACTCTTGGATGATTTCAGTGTGGTGTTGAGATAATGCTGCCCTGATCTTATCCGCTTGACTCCTCATCAGTCCTGAGAGAATAAACCATTTCTTGTTCGGGAATTCCTTATGCCTTATAAGTCCCGATATACTATCGTAGTGGATATTAGCTACCACCAAGTCGGCGTGATGCTTAATCCAGTTTTCCGCCGGGCCCTCTTTAACTTCCACTCTTTCCTCCAACCCGTTCAATCTAACATTCGCTATCGCAGTCCGAACTGCCAGGGGATTTATGTCAACAGCCAAAACGCTCTGTGCTCCGAGGAGTGCTGCTCCTAAAGCTAGTATTCCCGTGCCGGTGCCAAGGTCGAGCACCCGATCAATCCGGTGTCTCTCATAGATTGTCGCTAAGGCTGTTAGACTGTCTCGCGTAGTAGGGTGGAGGGTGGTTCCAAAAACGACGCCAGGGTCCAACACCATTTTTATCCCTCCGCTATTTTCCTGGTTGTCCTCCCATGGCGGCACGATAAAAAAGGGCGGAATAGTGAAGGGTTTAATCTTCCCGCCTTGCCACTCTTCATAGGTAAAATGAAACTCGTCAATAAGCCTTAGACTCTTTCCTTTTGTGACAATACCCTCCACAAGTTCTCTGGTTGGCCGGGAAAAGAAGAGAAAGGAGTTGCCCTCTTCAAGCCAGTTTCCTAGAAAATGAGGGCCAAAATCTCGCTCTTTATCCTTGTCGAGGGGACCATCAAGGTAATAGATATAAAGGTCCCGGTAAGGAACACGGGCATCCGTATGGTCCGTCTTTTGGAGATTCAACGAGTCTCTTCCTTTTCCTATCCCTGGGAATGGCGTGTACGGATGTTGTCATTTTTTGTTCATATCTGCAAGGATATTTTATTGACAGGGCAAAAGATTTTTCGTAAATAACATCCCCGCAAGGGCACAGTGAAATCGAAGAAGGTATGTTCGGTGAGATCATTTAACATTATCTGTCCATTTTGTGATGGCGCCTATCCCTTCCCGGAGCAGCTCGATGCCATTTACCGATGCAAATGCGGGGCAGTGTATAAGATTGCCTGGCGTTCTGATATGGAGGAGGCCGTTGACGAATTGATAAAACTCTTCTTGAAAGATGGGGAGACCTTAGAAACTGAATCGGATAGCAATCTTCTATGCAGCGCAGTTATCTATGAGGACATAGAAAACCTCATCACAATGAAGAGAGAGTACGAATCGGCAAAGTACTTTCGCCAGAGCCTGAGCTTTGATCGGCACTACCCCCAGAAGGTTGGGCTTGTTTGGCTGGGCAATTATGCCGGCAGGCATTAACACACGCAACAATATCGAACGTGGCTGACCCGTAATCTCCCCTCCTTATTCAAACAGCACAGAGCTCTTCAACTGCTGAGGCGACAAGACAACCGGGATTAGTGAAGTCGAACAAAACACAAATCACGGCTGAAAGAGGGTTTCCGGCTTATATCTTACGTGCCCGACTTCCGGGAACTGCAGAGCGGTCATCTGGATCTGTAGCCACATATACCCTACTCTATTTGAACCACCACTGGTAAAATAGGTGGGATCATCAAAATAGAGCGTCAGGGTGTCTCCTTGAAATTCGGCACGGAGTAATCGGAAAGATTCTCCCGGAAAACTCGTCCAAAAACCAGCCTGTTTTTCTTTTTCCGATAGTTCGCTTTCTATCAAAGACTTGATTGTATCGAAGATCAGATTCTCTGAAAAGGCGATTTCCCTCTCCACCGGCAGCAATGCCCGCGGGTCCGCCTCGTAGTTAACCTTTTCGGCCATGCCTTTATTTGGAAGGTAGTGAAAAACCCTTGCTTTACCCCCGGTAACAACTATAGTCTCTTTCTTAACCCTGTCTAGGGCCTTACTGGGGATGGCTTCCCGCTGTTCCTCTGCTGCACGACGTTTTCGCACTGACGCAACGTAGATCAGCACGAGAAGAGACAGAATAACGAGTGCGCTGATCACTGCGAGATTTCTTTTCGATTTAAGTGTCATTCTAGCAAACGACCCCGGCGCTTCGCTTCAGGGTTATACATGCAAGAAACGCTATGCCGAGCATGGAGATGTCTTTTTTTGACTCTGTCCCTGGCCCAGACCTGGCTCATAAGGCATGAGTAAGGAGAACTGAGATGTGAGATACTCTCGTATCCATACAACACTCCGGAAGCTGAGCGCCAGGGCAGGCCTCTCATGG
>DATKZQ010000062.1:0-38889 GCA_035527895.1 Desulfatiglandales bacterium | reverse complement strand
TTCTTGAATCTCCATGTATTGAAACAGGGCTTCCGGACTTGTTGAAAATTACACCCTTTCACGGGCGGAGTAGGATCAAAAAATATTCTGTAAATTTCCGTGCTCAGCACACGCTGCTCCACCATTCTTTCGAAAAGCTATACAGCAAGATAGTGAATTAATTTGCTTTTGATAATGTCGTCCCTTCTTGAATGAAGTGCTGATCTAATTCCCTGTAACGAGCTGTATGATGCGAAGCGCCTTTTCCATTACTCACAAATTTCTCCTGTTCGTCCTTCCAGTCGCGTGCATTCCCATTGCTATTGTTGGGTATCTTTCATATCAAATTTCGCCGAAAAGTGTTGACCGTCTCTCTCGCAAGGAACAGATGTTACAAACAAAATGCTGTCGCCACTGAGATCAACTCCATTTTTCAATCGTGCTGTAGAGATTTGGAAACCACAGCGGAATTTCTCATAGATGATCTTTGGTCCAATACGACGCGCATTTTAAAGCGAATCAAGAATAGGCTTAAGGAAGTCCCTTTACTGAGTCCGCACGGGCACATGATCCCTCCATCTGACAGGGACACCTGCCCCAAGTAACTCAGACTGGAATGCCACCGGACAGCATTTGAGTCTTATTTCACAGCATGAATCGCTGTTCGGATTTACGCCGCAGTCGGGTCGTGGGGCCATGCTTGTGGACGGGCTGCTCCCTTAAGAGTAACGAATGCCGTCATGAGTCGCCAATTGATGGAATATATTTAAAGATCAGGAGGAAACCATGGAAATTAAGGCAGCAGTCGTTTATGAGCAATCGGGAAAGTTCAACATTGAACAACTGGAGATCTGTGATCCGAACCACGATGAGGTGCTGGTTCGGATCGTCGGAGTTGGCATCTGCCACACAGATCTGGCCGCCCGGGATATGCATTTGCCGATCCCGCCCCCGCCGAGTGTCTTCGGACACGAAGGGGCCGGCGTTGTTGAAAAGGTGGGCTCCCGGGTGACCAAGGTAAAACCGGGCGATCATGTGGTATTGGCCTGGGACTACTGCGGGGCATGCGCTGCATGCAAGTCAGGCAAGGAACTCTATTGTCTGAATTTCTTCCTGCACAATTTTAACGGCGCCCGCCCGGACGGTACAACCACCATGCGAAAGGGCGATCAAGTCATCCACGGGTCCTTTTTCTGCCAGTCTTCCTTTGCCAACTTCGCGCTGGCCAACGAACGGAACGTGGTCAAGGTGCGGGATGACGTTCCCCTCGAGATCCTGGGCCCCATGGGGTGCGGAGTTATGACCGGTGCCGGCGCGGTCATGAATTCGTTTCGGGCTAAGCCAGGATCTTCCATCGCCATATTTGGTGTCGGTCCGGTAGGAATGAGCGCTGTTCTCGCTGCGGTCGTGTGCGGTTGCACCACCATTATTGCCGTGGATGTCATTCCGGACCGCCTCGAGAAGGCAAAGGAATTTGGCGCCACGCATACCGTCAACGCCGGTGATGTGGACCCGGTTGAGGCCATCCTGGAGATTACCAGCGGGGGTGCGGAATTCAGCCTGGAGTGTGTCGGTAATCCTGCAGTATTTCGACAGGCCGTAGACATCCTGCCCCGCCTCGGGGTTTGCGGGCTCCTCGGGGTTGTGCCACCGGGCACGGAGGTCAGCCTGAATATGGACCTGATCATGAACGGCCGGACGGTTACGGGGATACTCGGAGGCGATGCCATCCCAGATCTGTTTATCCCCAAACTCATTGAATTGTATAGCCAAGGGCGGTTCCCCTTTGACCGCTTGATCACCTTCTATCCATTCGACGACATCAATAAGGCGGTGGAGGATATGGAAATGGGACGCGTGATCAAGCCGGTTTTGCGACTGTAACAGGGGATACAGGTTTCGCCCTTTCGGAGTGTTTTTAGTCTCATGCAGGTGGGCTACTGCTCAGTTGATTGACTATATGAAGGAAGGAATGGTGCGGTGAATGAGCAACTAGATCGTTACACTTCATATAAGGATTGGGAGATAATACCAATGAAAGGAGGCCGATTATGAAGTTTATCAAGGCTAATATGAGTAAAAAAACCATTGGTGTTGAAGATGTGCCACAGGAATACGCGGGCCTCGGCGGCAGGGGCCTCACCTCTATCATGATCAACGAAGAGGTGCCGCCCAAATGTGATCCCTTGGGACCGGACAACAAGCTCATTATTGCCCCGGGCCTTTTAAGCGGTACCCCTCTGCCGAATACCAGCCGAATATCCATAGGAGCGAAAAGTCCCCTGACTGGGACAATCAAAGAGAGCAATGCGGGGGGGACCGTTTCCGCGGCCTTGGGCCGTTTGGGAATTACTGCGCTGGTTATCGAGGGGCAGGCGCCGGAAGGAGAACTCAGCACCCTCAGAATCGACAAGACCGGAAATGCAAGCCTGATCCCGGCCCAAGACTACAAGGGAATGCGAACGTACAAATTCGTGGAAAAGATGCTCGAGGTCTACGGAAAGAAGACCTCAGTGCTCTGCATCGGACCGGCCGGTGAGTATCGGCTGACCGCAGCGTCTATACAGTCTTCTGATATGGATGGTCGTCCCTGCCGCGCCGCCGGTCGAGGCGGTTTGGGTGCGGTTATGGGAGCCACGGGGCTTAAGGCCGTGGTTGTTGATCAGGGCGGCAAAAGCGCCGATGCCATAGTGGACCCCAAGGCCTTCAAGGAGGCGGCCAAGACTCTTACCAAAGCCGTAAAAGAGCATCCTGAGCCCGGCCATTTGATGCCCACCCTCGGAACGGCCGCCCTCGTGGCTCCCCTCAATTCCATGGGCGCCTTTCCCTGTTACAATGCTCGAAAGGGCGTGATGGACGGTTGGGAGCAGATCAGCGGGGAGGCCATGGCCGAGCTTATCCAAAAACGGGGGGGGAAGACGACACACATGGGCTGCGCCCAGTGCATCATCCACTGCTCCAATGAGTTTGTGGATAAAGAGGGGAAGTACGTAACCGGTGCCCTGGAGTATGAGACCATCTGGGCGATGGGCGGCATGACCGGAATCGCTGATCTCGATGCAATTGCTCGGTTGGACTTTCTGTGCGATGACATAGGCGTTGACACCATGAGCACCGGGGTGGCCGTTGCCGTTGCCATGGATGCCGGATATAAGGAGTTTGGGGATGGCGCGGCAGCCATCGAGATGGTGGAAGAAATCGCCACGGGTACGGAATTCGGCAAGATACTTGGAAACGGCCCTGCCGCTATAGGCAGGCATTTCAACCATTCCCGGGTTCCGATGGTCAAGGGTCAGGGGATCGCCGGTTATGATCCGAGGGCCATGCTGGGCAATGGCGTTACCTTTGCCACCTCACCCATGGGGGCCGATCACACGGCGGGAAACGTGATTGGATTATGTCTGCAAGGAAAGCTCGATCCATTACAGGCAGAAGGAGTGGTTGAGATCTCCAGAAACCTTCAAATCGCCATAGCCGCCTTTGACTGCACGGGACACTGCTTTATGGCGACTGTTGCCGCGTTTGATCCCGAACCTGGCGAAGCGTTTCGGAAGGTGCTCGGTGCCAAATTGGGCACACACCTTGGGCCGGAAGATTTCCCCGGCGCCATGGGTGTCCGGGTGTTGAAGGCGGAGCGGGAATTCAACAGAAAGGCGGGGTTTACGAATCAGGACGATCGACTGCCGAAGTTCTTCTATGAAGAACCCTTACCCCCCCATAACACGGTCTTTGCCATCAGCGACGAGGAGCTTGACAGTACTTTTGATTTCTGACGGAAATCAAGCATGCGGATTACTGCCAAATTATACGGGACGTTGAGCCACCGCTTCCCCGGTTACCAGCATGCACGGGGTATTGAGGTTGAGATCCCGGATGGGGCCACGGTCAAAGACCTTCTGGCCCTCCTGGAAATCTCAGAATCCAAAGGGGCTGTGGTTGCCATGGAAGGGCGAATACTAAAAGGGGATGATACGATACGGCGCGGAGTCCCAGTGCATGTTTTTAATGCTATTCACGGCGGATAATAGGTCTGTGCCGTATCCCGTTTGATTTCTTGATACTGGGCAGGGTTTCAGACTGAGGGTCGCGCGAAGAAAGGAGGTGAAAAATAGAAGAGAAAAGCAGGGACGAGATACGTATTAGAAGGTCTAGAAAAGTTCAAAAAGGAGGGACAAAATGAAAAACAAAGTATTGCTTGGTTTGTTAGCATCGACGGTTGCTGTGGTGTTCCTATGTGGTGCTGGGACCACACCATCACTGGCCAAGGATAAAATCGTTGTTGGTATGGCACGACCTCTCTCAGGTTGGATGGCTGTGATTGGAGACTCGGCATTCAAACCGATCTATGAGACATGGGTTCCTGAGGTCAATGCCCAGGGTGGGATATATGTGAAAGAATACAAGAAAAAATTACCCATCGAGCTAGTGATATATGATGATAAAAGTGATGTGGGCACGATGACGAGGCTGACGGAAAAATTGATAGTTGAGGACAAGGTTGACTTTCTGTGGCCCGCCTGTGGCACCGCCTTTCTCTTTGCCCAAGCCCCTATAGCCAATAAACATGAGTATATTCTGTTGACAGCCGAGGGTGGAGCCACGCAGATCAAGGATATGCTTATGAGCCTACCCTATGTATTCGTCAGCCTGAGTTTTTCCGATTGGTACCAGTTACCGGTCTTTGCTGAACTTCTCGGCGAAGCGGGTGCGAAGACGGCATACATAATGTACATTGGTGACCTCCACGGCATAGAGTATTCCGGTGTGGCAGGTATTGAATTCCCGAAGCATGGAATTGACGTCGTTGGTATTAAGAGTGTTCCGCCTGGAGCTAAGGATCTATCGCCCATAATCAAAAAAGCTAAGGCATCTAATGCCGATGTCTTTTGCGCTTTTGGCTATCCCGACCAGGTTATGCCTGCTACCGGTACGTCAATGGCGCTTGGCTATAACCCCAAAGCTTGGATAGGCGGCCCCGGGGTCAATTTCGGGTTTTACCATACCGCGTTTGGTCCGGCGGTGGAGGGAGTAACGGGTTTTACTACCTTTAGCTGTAACCAGTCAGCTGCAGCCAAAGAACTCTGCGATAAACTCTACAAAGGCAAGCCTGAAGAAATCCAAGATTTCTGGGGGCATCCACTCTATTGGGCTGCACTGGAATTTTGGAAGAAGGCTATCGAGAAGGCTGGAACCCTGGACCAGAAAGTGATCAGGGATATCATGGCTACACAGAAGTTCGACACGATGCTGGGACCGACTTGGTTTGAGAACGGACTTATGGCCAAAGAGTCTCACACCGGTGAGATTGGTCAGTGGCAAAATGGGGTATTTGAAGTCGTCGGCCCCAAAAACAAGGCTACCGCAAAGTTTGTCTACCCCAAACCTGCGTGGCCAGCGCCAAAGAAGTAAGAGAAGTAGAAGTTGAGTTTAGGGCCTTATTAGCGATAATGGTAAGCAGGCTGTCTCAAAGGGTGCAAACATAACAACTCTTGAGGGTGGTTATCCTCTCCGGAGATGTTGCTTAGCGCCTTTTGGACAGCCTGCAGCCGTAATTGAAAAAACTGCAAGTCATTATCATGATTGTCACCATCCTGGACGTAGTGATTGCTGGATTATTACTGGGAGGCATCTATGCCCTGATCGCCGTGGGGCTCAGCCTGCAGTATGGTGTTGCCCGGGTGCTGAACATTTCTCACGGCGAATTTATTATGATCGGGGCTTTCGGCACCTGGATGCTGTACAAAATGGTTGGCATTAACCCCCTCATAACCCTCGCCATGTGCGGTCCTGTTGTATTTTTCATAGGTTTTTTCCTTCATAGAACTCTCTTCAGGAGCCTACTGGCCTCTTCAGCATCAGTGGATATCTTTGAGGGGAGATCTCTGCTCGCCTCGTTCGGTCTTCTCTTCATCATTCAAAATATAGCCATATTAGTATGGGGGGCCGACATAAAGGGGTACTCTTATTTATCTTATGGGGTCAATCTAGCGGGATCGTTATTTGAGGCCAATCGCCTGGTAACCCTTTTGTTTGCCGTCGTCATAAGTGCAGCCTTCTATCTCTTTTTGGCCTGTACCCGCCTGGGGAAAGCAATCAGGGCAGCGGCCCAGGACCCGAGGACCGCGGGACTCATGGGGGTAAACATCAACAGGGTGCTGGCTTTGTGTTTTGGCTTTGGTGCTTTGATGGCTAGCTTTGCCGGCGGACTTGTAAGCATGTGCTACCCTATTACGGCAACGATGGGTATGGAATATACGATTATTGCTATCATCGTGGTCGTGTTGGGCGGGTTGGGCAGTATCGTGGGTAGTTTTATAGGAGGTTTCTTGCTGGGTATTATCGGCAGCATCGTAACCTATATAGAGCCGGGCTTGGCACTGGTTGCCTACTATGTCATCTTCATAGTTCTGCTCCTGGCGAGGCCAACAGGTATTTTGGGGAAATAGAAAATGGATAGTACCACACTGACATCTAAAAAGTCCTTGGTATGGTTGGCACTTATTCTCATCATATTCATACTATTAGCCTTTGTACCCCTCTATGCCCCGGGGTATCCTATTGTATTGCTAAGCAGCATCCTCATGTATGTCATCATGACCGTGAGCTGGGTTATTTTTTCGGGGCCTACCGGTTACATGTCCTTGGCGCCAGCCGCGTTTTTTGGGGTAGGCATATATACTTCGGCTATAATAGGGAAGGCATTACCCTTTCCGATCGTTGTCGGCATTGGTGGTCTGGCCAGTTTCTGCCTTGCCCTGCTCGTCGGCGCCCTGACCCTGAGGTTGAGAGGTATCTATTTTGCCATATTCACGTTCGGACTCGTTATGCTCATCGCGCATTCTCTCCTCTTCTGGGAGCTTCATGTAACGGGCACGCGCGGCAGATTTGTAATGGTCATGAGCTACGGCACTGTCTATTACTATATGCTCGGCGTTTTTGTATTATTACTGATCACCGCCTACCTTATCAGAGGCTCAAAATATGGCTTGGCCCTACAGGGTATCGGTCAGAACGAGGACGCTGCGGCCCACACCGGTGTTAACGTTACTATGGTGAAGGTTATCACCTTCGCCATCAGCGCCTTTTTCATGGGGGCGGCCGGGGCAATCATGGCCACAAAATGGACATATATTGACCCATTCATCGCATTTAACCCGTTTTTCTCTTTTATGCCGGTTTTAATGGCCATCTTCGGTGGTATGGGGCAACTTTACGGTCCTGTAATAGGTGCGGCTGTTTTTACCTACCTGGAAGAAATTCTGATAACCCGGTTCGCCGAGCTATATATGCTCATTTTCGGCACCATATTAGTGGTTGCCATATTGTACCTGCCCGATGGACTGGTTGGATTGATACAAAGGCTATGGAAAGGAATTTCAGAGGGGAAACATGTCGATACTTGAAGGTAAAGGTGTGACCAAGTATTTTGGGGGGCTAGCCGCCATATCAAATGTGGACTTTAATGTGGAACAGGGTGAAGCCTTCGGTCTGATTGGACCCAATGGAGCCGGTAAAACCACGCTGTTTAATCTAATTTCGGCAGCTCTTACTCCCAGATCAGGGACGATACGATTTAAAGGCAGAGACATCACCGGCTTATCGCCCTATAGAATCTGCAGGATGGGAGTGGCGAGGACCTTTCAATTAGTTAAAGTTTTTGCCGACATGCCGGTTTTGAACAATGTCATACTGGGCTCGTATTTTGGGATGTCACCCGGTATGTCATCAAAGGATGCTGTTCGAGAAGCCACGGAGTTATTGGAGTTTGTCGGGTTATCAGCAGTGAAAGGGACCCCGGCTAAAGACCTGACCCTGGCTAACCAGAAGCGACTTGAAGTGGCAAGAGCGTTGGCAACCAATCCCGAACTATTATTACTTGATGAAATGATGGCGGGGTTAAACCCCGCAGAGTTAGCGCAGGCCATGGAGTTGGTAACCAGGATTCGGGATAAGGGGATTACCATCATTATGATCGAGCACGTCATGAAGGCAATTATGAACGTGTGTGAACGGATTATGGTACTCCATCACGGTCAAAAGATTGCCGAGAGTACGCCACAGGAGATTGCCACCAGCGAAACGGTTATCAAGATATATTTAGGGGAGAAGGCCCATGCTGGCAGTTAACAACATCGATACTCTTTATGGCAAGATTCAGGCATTATGGGGCGTTTCTCTCAGAATCCATGACGGAGAAATAGTCGCTTTGGTTGGTTCAAACGGAGCCGGGAAAACCACGCTCCTTAATACTATTTCCGGTTTGCTGCATCCAGCTTCAGGAAGCATCGAGTTCCTTGGCAAGAGAATAGACGGGCTCAAATCACACGTTATCGTGGAACTGGGTATGTCCCATATACCCGAGGGCAGAAAGCTCTTTCCCGACATGTCGGTACGCGAGAACCTGGAGATGGGTGCCTATACAAAACGTGTATGGAACCAGAAGCAGCAAATCCTTGATAAGGTCTATGAGCTTTTCCCCATATTAAAGGCGAGGCAAAGGCAATTGGCCAGGACGTTGAGCGGCGGCGAACAGCAGATGGTAGCCATGGGCCGGGGTTTAATGTCAAGGCCGAGGTTGTGCATCGTTGATGAGCCATCAAGTGGCCTGGCACCGCTCATGGTGGACGAAATCTTCGGGATCATTCAGGGGCTCCGCGACCAGGACATTGCCATATTCCTGATTGAGCAGAATGTGCAACAAACCCTGGAGATAGCTGATCGGGCCTACGTGTTAGAAAATGGGCGTGTTGTCTTAGAAGGAGAGAGTAAACAGCTTCTGAAAGAAGAACTAATACGAAAGGCTTATTTAGGACTCTAATGTAGTGCGTCCTGGTAACGAAGCCAGGGTACAGCGCTAATTGATGAAGAGGTATGGCTCAGGGCAAATGGGCGTGCAAGAGGGCTTGTGACAAGCTCCCCCAAAGTGAACCTCCCCGTGCTGCCACACGGGGCATCCTGGCGAAGGCGAGTGAAGTAAATATTCAGCCGGGGATGAAGAAGAATCATGATTAAGATATTGATTGCGCCAAACCGGTATATACAGGGACCTCGGGTTCTCAGGGAGACGGGCAAATATATCGTTCATTTGGGATCAAAGGTTTTCTTTGTTGCCGGCCCCACTGCGCTGGCTACTGTACAGGATCAAGTTTCGGCAAGCCTTAAAGGGCATTCGATTGAGTACCAGTTTGAGCCGTTTTCAGGAGAATGTACCCGTGCTAGCGCAGCCCAGCTTTTGGAAAAAGCCCGCAAATTTGGGGCAGATGTTGTTGCAGGAGTCGGTGGTGGCAGGGCAATCGATACGGCAAAGGCCGTATCTCATGGGTTGAGATCAGCCCTTGTCATAATACCGACTGTGGCATCGAATGATGCACCTTGCACTGCCCTGTCCGTTCAACATAAGGAGAACCATACGCTTGATCGGTTCCTGATACTTCAAAGAAATCCAGATGTTGTCTTGGTGGACTCAAAGGTTATCGCCGAGGCGCCGACACGGTATTTTGTTGCAGGCATGGGGGATGCCCTTGCAACCTGGTTTGAAGCATTTACCTGCACGAAGTCAAGCGCAAAGAACCTTCCCGGCGGTGTGACAACCGCTGCCGCCCTCAACCTCGCAAGACTCTGTTATGATACACTCATGGATTACGGTGTCAGCGCAAAACTGGCTGTTGACCAAAACGCTGTAACTCCGGCGGTTGAGAGGGTCATCGAGGCCAACATCCTGTTGAGCGGGTTAGGTTTTGAAAGTTCTGGGTTGGCTGCCGCCCACGGCATTCATGAAGGCGTACTTGCCTTAGAGGGGGCGGAAGGAGCCTTGCACGGAGAATTGGTTGCCTTTGGAACCATTGCGCAGCTTGTAATGGAAAATTATTCGAGAGGGGAAATCGACAGGGTAATCGATTTTTGCAATGCCGTGGGCCTGCCTGTTACCTTGAGGCAGCTGGGTGTTTCGGATGCATCGCCGGAGAACCTCATGAAGGCGGCAGAAGTTGCCTGCATGGAAGGCCTTACAACGCACAATTCCTATTTCGAAATAGATCCTGAGTTGGTTTTAGGGGCCATCATTGGAGCTAACGCTTTGGGCGAGGCCAGCCTAAAACGTTCCTGAAAGCCTTCCAGAAAACCGCCTTCATGACGGGTTGGCGGAAGATGTCGAGATGCAAGACATACGAAACTCTCAAGAGTGGAGCTTACGCAGGGAGTACATCGCAATGAACCACCCTGCAGCAAGCTGCAGGGTATCCAATGTCAAAGTCCCCTCCCTTAATGGGAGGGGATAAAGGGGAAGGTGACAAAACATTTTATCACCCCCACTCCACCCTGTTAAATAAAGGTGGCGAAGAATTTGTAACCTATCTATTCTATGAGTATCTATTTTCCTTATGATAGCTTTTACTATTCTATTTAACAGGGCAGGCCTCCCCCGTCAAGGGGGAGGCACTATGTCGTAACCCTGCAGCGAGCTGCAGGGAATTATCAAGTTAATAGTGTGATAACGGAAACCAGGTTAACGCGCATTAAACCTCCAAGACATGACACAAAGTTACATGGCAGGAGAAAAAAGGCATGCCTTTAGGATGTATGTATAGACCGCTTAGTATTTTTTTTCTTGCAGTCTCGCTATGCTTATTCATGATATCCTGTGCAGCATATGACACAGGTAGATTTGATAGGTATCCTGACCCTTCCACCAAGCCTTCTGTGAGTGGTTCAACGGCAACCGGAGAAGAAAATCAACAGCTTCTAAAACCTCCCGCAAGGTCAAACAATGCCGGCCCTATTCGAGTCACCGTTGAAAGTGCGGTCTTTCTTGCGCTTGAGAATAACCGTTCGCTCCAGGTTGAACGATTCAATCCATCAATCAGCCAAACCTTTGAAGATCAAGAGCGCGCTACCTTTGATCCCAGTTTGAGCATTGGCGCAGGATTCTCTCGTGAGAAGGGGCAGTTGAGGACAAGGGGCTCTTCCGAGACCTATGACGAAACAAGCAACGAAACCACTATCGATGCAGGCGTTTCCCAGGCTTTTGCTACCGGCACTGATGTGAGCGTTGATCTCTCCATTGGGCACACATCATCAGATTCCTATAGCGATCAGTACAAACCGCGAATAGGACTGAGCGTGACTCAGGCACTGCTTCGGGGCTTTGGGGCAGGTGTGAATCTCGTAAGCCTTAGACAGGCTGAACTGGACACCCGGAGTTCGGAATACGAGTTGCATGGCTTTGCCGAGGCACTGGTTGCTCAGGTTGAGAAGGCGTATTGGGACTATGCCCTTGCTCAACGGGAGATTGAGATCGTTGAAGAGTCCTTGGCACTTGCAAACCAACAGCTTGGCGAGACCGAGGAGATGATCAAGGTAGGAATACTGGCTGAAACCGAAGTTATTGCAGCACTGGCTGAAATTGCAGCACGAAGGCAAAGCCTTATCAATGCCCGAAGCACCATGGCCACAGCCCATCTGCGCTTGCTACGGTTGCTGAATCCCCCTGGGTCAGAACTCTGGAAGCGGGAAATTACTCTCTTGAGCCGCCCGGTTATGCCCGAGGAGGAATTGGAAGATGTAAGTGCACACGTAGAACTTGCCTTGCGCATGCGACCCGACTTGAACCAGGCAAAGCTGGATGTGCAGCGCGATGAACTGGAGATTGTAAAAACCAAGAATGGTTTGCTTCCGAAAATGGACCTCTTTATCACGTTGGGAAAGACTGGCTACGCAGATTCCTTCGGTGGAGCAGCCTCCAACATAGATGAAGACTACTATGACTTCGCAGCCGGAATCAAGTTCGACTATCCGCTCAGGAACCGGGAGTCAGAAGCTCTTTACCGGCGGTCCCTCCTTAAACGTGATCGGACCGCGAAAGCCCTGGACAACCTTGCTCAGCTTGTTGAGCTGGATGTTCGCTCCGCTTACATTGAGGTGAATCGTGCTAAGGAACAGATTTCAGCCAGCAAAGCGACCCGTGAACTTCAAGAAGAAAAGCTGCGAATCGAAACCGAAAAGTTCCGGGTCGGCAGGTCAACCAATTTTCTCGTTTCCCAGGCCCAGCGAGATCTTCTTCTCAGCCAGATCGCCGAGGTTCTGGCCTTTGCGAATTACCTCCAAGCCCTGGTCGACTTTTATCGGCTTGAGGGAACACTGTTGAGTCGCCGCGGCATAGAGATTCCCGGCTGAGTCCAGGCTATTTTCGCCCTAAAAAAAGCAGAAAACCCTTTCAGGGCGCTGAGCCCTGCCACCCCGGCTGCAGCTTTCCTGGGTGAGACTTCCCGCTCGGCAACTGAATAGTCTATTGGATTTCTCGGGAAGGAGTCTTGTTGGTGCTTACTGTCCGTGATGCCACCAGAAATCGTTGCTCTCCAGGGGATCATACCACCTTCTTTCCCCGTTCACCATGCCCTGCGGCGATAACCTGAGCTCATCCCTGCCACACCGGAACAGGCGATCAACGGTCATCATCCAACCGACAAGAAAGCCGTGTTTTTTGAAGCTCTGGATGCTGTATTCAGAGCAGGAAGGGTACATGGGGCAATCCTTCCCGTCGATAGGTGAGATGTTCTCCCGGTACACTTCGACCAGAAACCGAAAGGGGTTTGGGGCTGCGTCTCCCTGTTTCCGATGGTCTTGTTGATGGCTATCCCGGCCCCACGGACCGTTGAAGGGAGCGGCATATCCCGCCGTTGCCAGGCTGAAAAAGACTATAACCAGCACGCTGGCAATTCCGATCTGCGGTGAGAGGGAATTGGAGTAATGGAGTAATGGAGTAATGGAGGGCTGTGATGGCGACTTCTTTAGAAACACCCTTATATCACCTCATCTCTCCGCATTCAATCTGTTCTTCCTTAACCATATGATCAACCCAATCACCCTTGCGTTTCTTCTGCTCCAAAGACTTTATGAGCCTTATGAGCTCATTTTCAAGTTTATAGCATAGGGAATCAAGCCTCTCAAATTGCTCCTGGGAGATGAGGTTTCCGGCTTTGGATGCAAAAAGGCCTGACACGGTTTCGCCAAGTGAAGCAAGGGCAACATAAAGGAATTGGACATATTCACGAATCGAGCGGCGGCAATATCCCTCTGCTATATTCCGATGGATAGAGTCCGCAGCAGCCATTTGTTGACTAGCTATCTTTTTGAATTCAAAAGAAAATCCTTTGAAGTCCTTCAGAATCAGGGCAAAAAGCGAGATAGAATCCTGCCACACACAGCTTTTGATAACCGCGATTCAAGATGAACCACCCTGCAGCAAGCTGCAGGGTATCCAATGTCAAAGTCCCCTCCCTTAATGGGAGGGGATAAAAAGGAGGGTGACCAAACATTTTATCACCCCCCCCTAACCTCCCCCATCAAGGGGGAGGAACTATGTTGTAACCCTGCAGCAAGCTGCAGGGAATTATCAAGTTAAATCTTTCTTGCTGGTTCATTTTCTTCAGATTTCCCATGACTCCATCTCTCCAATACTCCAGTACTCCGGGCAGGTCGTAGCCCCTGGCTATTTCTGCGTGACTCGCAGAACCTCCTCAACCGTTGTGAGCCCATTCACCACCTTCAATGCCCCGTCTTGACGGAGGGTAACCATTCCTTGCTCCACGGCCAGCCTCTTGATGGCGTTAGAATCGGAGGTCTTGAGTATGAGGTTCTTGATCTGATCATCCAAGATCATCAGCTCGAAGATACCGCTTCTGCCCCTGTATCCGGTGTTGATACAACCCTCACAACCGGTACCCCTATAGAGCTCTTTGCCTGTACACATCTCTGCGCTTATCCCAATATTCTGCAGTGATTCCTCATCCGGACGGTATGCTACCCTGCACCCCTTGCAGATGGTTCTAACCAGTCTCTGGGCCAGTATGGCAATCACCGACGAGGTCACGAGATACGGCTCGATTCCCATGTCGATAAGCCGCGTCACCGCGCTGGCGGAATCGTTGGTGTGAAGGGTCGAAAACACCAGGTGCCCTGTCAAGGCGGCCTGTATGGCAATTTCCGCGGTTTCCAGATCTCGTATCTCACCGACCAGGATCACGTCGGGGTCCTGGCGCACAATCGAGCGCAGGCCGTTGGCGAAGGTCAGATCGATCTTGGAGTTCACCTGAATCTGCCCGATATTGTCAATCTGGTATTCTATGGGATCCTCAATGGTAATGATATTGATATCCGGGTTGTTGATGATGCTCAAGGCACCATAAAGTGTGGTGGTCTTCCCGCTCCCGGTGGGCCCGGTAACCAGGATAATGCCGTGAGCGGACTTTATGAGCCTGCTGAATATCTTGAGTCCCTCCACTGTCATGCCCAGGTCGGTAAGCTTGAGCAATACGTTGGTCTTATCCAGCAACCTCAGAACAACCCGCTCGCCAAATGCGATGGGTATGGTGGACACACGAATATCCACATTCTTATCCCCGATTCTGATCTCGATCCTGCCATCCTGGGGAAGCCGCTTCTCGGCGATGTTCAGCTTTGCCATAACCTTGATTCTGGAGATAAGGGTCGATTGAATATGCTTAGGGGGAGACAGCATATCGTAGAGGATACCATCCAGCCGGTATCGAACCTTGAGCTTCTTTTGATACGGTTCAATGTGGATATCGCTGGCCCTGGCCTTTACCGCCTGAGAGAGCATCAGATTCACCAGCTTTATTATAGGCGCATCGCTCGTATCATCCAGCAGGTCGCCGGTTTCTTCAACGGCTGAAAGGATCAAATCCCGGTCCTCTTCATGCATATCCAGAATCACCTGCTCAGCGGAATCACTGCTCATGTCATAGGCAAAATTGATAGCCGAAAGGATGGCAGAATATGAGGCAAGCACCGTCTCTGCGCCATCCCAGCCCAGAATCAGCCGCAGATCATCGAGGGGCTGGAACTGCAGGGGGTCGTTAACGGCGATATAGGACCTCTCAGGGGTGGTGACCGGGACCATACGGTACTTTTTGAGAAACTGGATGGGTATGACCTCAGTAAAGGACATATCCATTTCCTCTGTAGCGAGAGCAGGCAGGGATCTCAACCCAAACTGAATGCCGAGGGCCTTCAGCAGGTCTGTTTCCGTTACGGCCCCTTTCTGGACTAAAATTTCTCCTATCCTGCCGCCCTTTTCGTCTTGGGTTCTGAGGGCTTCGGAAACGGTATCTTCTGAGAGGTCACAAACCTCTCTCAGGATTTCTCCGATGAGTCGATGCTTCATGCTAAAACTCTATTGCTGCGAATCAGAATCCTTTTCCCTGGGCTCTGGTTTTTCATACAATTTGATTACGCCTTCCTTGATGCCTTCAATCTGCTCCTTTTTCTCCTGATAGACTTTTTGTGCCTCCTCCGGGTTTTCGACGATATGTGGTGTCAAGAAAATGAAAAGGTTTGTCTTATTCTCAGACCTCGAAGCCGATCTAAAAAGCCAACCGGCCAGAGGAATGCTGCCAAGGCAGGGCACCCGAGTGGAACCCTCACTCATTGTTTCATCAATCAGGCCGCCAATTACCACGGTATTCCCATCCTTGATGATCACCGTTGTCTTGGCGACGCGTTTCAGGGTCGTTGGCAGTCCCACGAGCGATTCTTCCGCAACAACCTGGGCGAGCTCCTGGGCTATTTTTAGACGGACGAATCTCTCCTGGTTGATCTGAGGAACGATATTCAGGACCAGGCCAACATCCCTAAATTCGTAATTGCTGTAATCTAGGCCTGTTTGGGACGTTTCCTGCCTGGTCAGAAAAGGGATATTCTTTCCTACCTGGATTTCGGCCTCCTCGTTGTCGGTTGTCATAATCTGAGGGGTCGAGAGGATATGCACACCAGAATCACCCTGGTAAGCCCGAATTACCGCTCCTATATTGGGAAAAGCAATCCCGCCAATGGTGATGACATCGCCCAAAACTCCCAAGGAAAACCCGGTAGGGAGGCTGGCCACACCTGCTGAACTCACCGACGGAAAAATGCTCGTTCCCAAGGTGGAACCTCCGAATGCCGCTATCGTCCTGCCATCATGACTGCCCACCGGCTCTGCGGCCTGCCACTCTACGCCTAGTTCGAACGATTTATTCACATCCACTTCCATGAGAAGGGCTTCGATGTAAACCATTCGCCTGACGATGTCCAGCTTCTTGATGACCTCTTCCAAGACATAGTAGTCGTCCTTACCTGCCGTAATAATGATCGAATTGGTGGCCTTGTCGGCAACGATCTGCACTGCCTTGGAGACAACGGGGGCCTTGCCTGGTTGCGGCGCCTTCTCCTCCTTGGAAGGGATGGCCATCAAGACCTTTACCAGGTCCTCGGCATTGGCATTCTGAAGGTAGTAGACCCGAATATCCCCCTCTCCACGGGGGATTTCCTTGTCCAGCAGCTCTATGAGTCTCTTCATTCGAATGGTATCATCTTCGGTGGCCAGGACTATCAAAGAATTGGTCCTATCATCGGCCGCGATCCTGCTCACTGCAGCTGCTGCGGGTGCGCCTTTTCTGGCGGCTGTTACCTGCCTTTCAAAGATGCTGCCCACTGTCTTCGCAAGATCAGAGGCCTTTGCATGCTTGAGGGGGATCACCGATATCTCCTCGCCGATACCGACTACATCGATCTCCGCCACAATAGTGAGCAGGCGCTTAATATTGGAAAGTACGTCCGTTACAATGAGCATCCGGGTAGGGGGGTACGATACGATCACGCTGCTCTTTGATATGAGTGGAGCAAAGAGTTTCTTGAGTTCCTCGGGATTGGCATAATCAAGGGGGATGAGTTGGGTCACAACCTTGTCTTCCGGGCTGATAGCCTGCGCACGAAGCCTGGTCTCAATATTCTTGGAGCGGGCCTCCACGGCCGGTACGATCTTGATGATCTTTCCCGCCGGTACCGTTGTAAACCCATGAACCTCCAGAACCGATTCAAAGACCTTGTACGCCTCTTTTACCGATATCTTGGTGGGAGAAATGACGGTCACCTTTCCCCTCACCGCTTTGTCGACGACGAAGTTCGTGCCCGTTAACTCGCTGATGAATTTGATAAAGAGCACGATATCCACTTCGTCGAAATCAATGGTCACATACCGCTTATCCGGTGACTCACTTTCCGCCCTCGTCTTTTCCTTGGCAATCTCCTTTATCGGGGGAGCCGTCGCTTGAGGTTCCGGCCGACTTCTTGGTACCGGGGGCTTTGTTGGAGCAGGTCTTTGGACTTGGGGTTTCGGCTCAGGGGTCACAGGGGTCACCCCTTGCTCACCTGAAAGCTTGGCTCCCTGTGCCAGGCCGCTTCCCACAAGCAGGAACAGTCCTGCCAACACAAAACAAATAGAACCCCTCACTGTCACCACGGATTTCTTGAACTG
Organism: Desulfatiglandales bacterium; assembly: GCA_035527895.1. Taxonomy (GTDB): domain Bacteria; phylum Desulfobacterota; class DSM-4660; order Desulfatiglandales; family B25-G16; genus JADFWK01. The sequence continues at coordinate 21,599 of DATKZQ010000062.1, read as the reverse complement.
TCCTTCACGGTTCATTTATCTGGTCACCCCTATTATCTCTTGAAACTCCGGCTGCCCCTTCAGGTTCTGCAGGTCTCTATCCTTTCTGGCCCACTCTCGTACCGATGAATCGAGTGAAATTGCCTTCTTCAGATGGGTCAAGCTACGAATCTTCTCCCCTTTCAAGGCATGAAGGCATGCCAGGTTATAGTAGGCATCAACATAATCGGGTTTCCGCTGAATGGCATGCTCAAAGCTCTTTTGAGCCTCCACATAATCCCTGCCTTGTATATATGCGACGCCCAGGTCGTTCAGCGCGTTAACTGAGTTGGGATCGAGCATGAGGGCTTTCTTGTAGAATCCCTTGGCATCCTCCAAACGACCGCTCCTATGAAGGAAGCATGCCCTCTCGTAAAACTCCCCTGCCTGAGCAGAATCTGTTGGCTCAGGCTGCACCGTAGGTTTCACCCTTTCAGAGGCCGGTACTGCCTTTTTGCCAGTGAAATCCAACCATGAATAGAGGGTAAAAGCAAGCAAAATGACACCGAAGGCGATCAGCCATCTTGATCTACCGGAAAAGACGCCCCGTTTCCGTACCGTGCCTGAAAAAGGTCTCTGATGGTCCGGGCGCCGTGAATCCTTTTCTTTCTGGGCCTTACGCAGTGCCTCGTGGATGTAACTCATATCACTCTGAAACCATATAGAGGAGCGCCTTGGTTCGGGGGCCAACGATCCCGTCCGGCTTCAATCCAAAAAATGTCTGAAATTGTTTTATGTTTCGAACCGTCTGCTTGTCGAAAATGCCCGTAGGTTCAACGGGATATCCAATCCTCTTGAGCGTCTGCTGCATATTCAAGACGCTCGGTCCACCCATGCCCTTCACCAGCGTCAGGTGCTGGTTTTCATAGGGATAAACCCAGGAAACCTTTTGGCCTCGATTGATTTCCAGGAAATCCCTGCTTACGGGGCTTAGATTGCCCTCCGCATCAACGACCAGGGCTCCCTGGGCAGTTATTTCATGGATCAGGAGATAGCCGGGGGATGGAACTAAACTAGAAGGTTTACCGGCCGAAGCCGTGCTCTGAGATCCACCAAGCCCGGGGTCTTGTAAGAGAATTCGAAATGGTTTCCTGAACATCCTATATTTTTCGAGTTCGGTGGTGAAGGGAAACAGCCCTACATGGACAGCACCATCGGCATAGTGATTTCTGTCGGCCCTCTCCTCGAAAAACCTGAAGAGGCCGGCAAGGCTCGCCTGCTCATCCAGAAACACGCTCACCTTTTCTCGCTTGGGAATAGGAACGGCGGTCTGTTCACTGCTCTCGGGCACGGGGAGATAAACCGCTTGCTCAGCGGAAAAGATCTTTGCGATATCCCCCCGATGCATCCACCCGAACAAGCCAAGGAGAACTACCAACAGTGCCACCAGAACGGGCAGCAATCTCCATATCCTCCTGGGCCCGCAGTGGGCACGGACCTCAGAGGACAGACCTCCCCTCATATCGTCGATGGCCTTCCGGATTGTCCCCCTGGAAATGGAGAATTCATCCTTAGCATAGGCCACAAGCAACGCCCTGTCACACACCGCATTGATCCGCCTCGGATTCCCCTGTGAATATCTATAGATTTCCCTTAGGGCGCTGCCGGTAAAATTCAGATTCCCCCTCCCACCCCCTACCACCAATCGATGTTCCACATAACCCTGCGCATCCTTCTGGTCCAAGGGTTTGAGCTCGTAGCGAACCATGATCCGTTCATCGAGCTGCTTTAAGGAAGGGTTGGCGAGCAGTTCCTTCAGTTCCGATTGCCCTACAAGGACGATCTGTATGAGCTTTTCCCTTTCCGTCTCCAGGTTTGAGAGCATCCTGATCTGCTCCAAGACAGGCAGGGAAAGGTTTTGGGCTTCATCGATCAGCAAGACCGCATTCCCACCCGTGGTGAAGCTCTTCAACAGAAACCGATTAAGCTTGTCGATATACCCCTTTTTCGTCTTGGCTTTCGAATCCGTTTTAATGCCGAATTCCTGATTGACCATCTCGAGAAGCTCCGTATCCGAGATAAACGAATTGAATATGAGGGCACTTTTGACTGATTCGTCTAATTGCCCGAGCAGAGCCCTCGAGAGCGTGGTCTTACCGGTGCCGATACCGCCCGTAATAGCGATGAACCCCTTACGATCGTTGATCCCATAGAGGAGGTGATCCAGGGCTTCCTTGTGGTAGGTACTCAAGAAGAGATACCGAGGATCAGGGGTTAGATTGAACGGATTCTCTTTAAGGCCGAAATAGGAGGTATACATGAAAACCTTACCTGATCTGGTAATTGATTATTTTTTCCTCTCCGTCTCTCATTACCTGTACGGTAACGCGAGACCCCGACTTCAATCTCTGATACACCTCCATCACGTCATCGGGGGTTTGGATGTTTCTACCGTTAAGTCCCTGCACGATGTCTCCATTCCTTAATCCCATCCTTGCAAAAATAGAATCGGGCTTAATATTGCTGACTGCCAAACCGTCTGCCACACCATCGGTGAAATGAGGCCTTATCCTTACCTGTGAGAGCAGCTGATGAACGTCTTTTAGGGATTCGTCCACCTCTGAGCGTTTTACCATTACGGTGGCCTCTCTTTCAGCACTCGGTTCCTTCGGAGATTCAGGCTCACCTCTGGAGGCATTCTCCTCTTTCATCATCAAGATCTCATCCTTCTCATCAACGCTCAATACCACCTTGCCCCTCAGTATCCTCTTGACGGTTGCCCCTTGCACGCTGTCGCCTACCCTGTAAAGGCCCTGTTTTCTTTTGCCGACCTCTTCAATGACGGCAAACCCCTCCTGTTGACCGCCGACCGCGGTTCCCAGCAGGGCTATTTTCAGGGAAGTCGGTTCCAGTTCTTCCAGCTCCTCACCGCTCCTTTCCTCCGGCTCCGCTTCCGCGGTGACGAAGATGTTCCTGTCGACAATAGCCTGGTAGAAGGCCTTGGAAGGCTTTCCCTGTTCTTTCACATCCGGTGCCAAATAGATGATCGTCTTTGGGGTATCGAAACCTCGGAGATAGGCGGTGGCTGTCAGGTAAAAAAGATTCACCCCTACATAGCTAATAACCGCTAAGGCCAACAGATTAAAGAGAGTGAGGTAGCGCTGTGACATGGCAACCGCTCTTCTAAATAAAGGTGATGCTCGGGTGTGCTATCGTCCCCCGGATACGGAAGGGCAAAGCGCCCTTTCGTATCCTCCCCCTGAAAAACTTCAAGACGCTTTGTGCACCTTCAGCCTGTTCGAAGAGCCCGGGAAATGGTTCAACCCTTCCTTTGAGATCAAGGTCACTCTTTTCAAGCTCTTCTTTCAAACGGATGATTCCTGACACGGTACCCTTGAGCATGGGTCCTTCCAGCTCCAAACGAGTGAGGTTTACCCTTTTCCTGTTGAGGACCATAGCGATAGTAACCTCCTTGTACTCGATGGACTCAAGGGTCAAGAGGGGTGACAAAAGCTCAATCCTGCCATCCACGAGTCTGAGATTCGCTTCGCCGGAGCCATTCAGCACCCCTTGCCCGCGTCCGGTATAAGAAATGGTTCCACTGAGCACCCCATCGACCGACCTGCCGATAAGATCCCTCAAGTCTTTGTGTTCCCCAATTCGGACGGCCTCAAGCTCAACTTCGGCGTTAAGGGCGTTTGCAGCGCCGCCGTTGAGCGAGGCGTTACCCTTTATCGCACCCCCGTAAGCCGTGCACCTGAAGTTCCAACTCTGGGTTCCTCTCAGAAATGATCGTGCATGTGGCAAGACGAGCAGGGTTTCAGCCCTGAAAAGCTTTCTTTTGGGTTGGTCCCGGTACAGAATCTGGGCATTCGTGAATCTCAGCCCTAAGAGGGGCCATGGCTTTATCCGGTCTATTGAAATCGAGAGGGAAGGGTTGAGATTCTTAGCCTTGACCTGCAGATAATCTACGACGGCATCTGAAGGAAACAGGTAATACAGAAGCCCTGCTGTTACACAGATGAAGTAGATTATGTAGCCTACCAATCTCTTGGGTTTTTTCATACTACCTATGCCCGTCTTGGGGTAAACATCCTAATGTGGACTAATTACTGATAAGTCAGTACCTGCAAAATAGCATCCAGCGAGCCTTGTTTCTTGCTGTTTTCCTTGATGGTGATTCTTTTTATGGACACCACGTTCTCCGGTGATTCAATAAGATACAGGTAGCCGGTAAGTTGCTGCAGGCTTATGGCCTCCAACTTCATCTCCACCAGCGATTCCTTGTAGCGGCCTGCCCCGGAAGAAACGCTTGGTTTCATGTAGTTGATGCTGTTCTTGACACCGGCATCACTTGCTTCCTTTTCGAGAAACGAGAAAAGCGTAAACCCCCCTTTCCGATGGGCAAGCGCCTCCTGGATCCCTTGAGAGCCCTTCCGATATCTTTGATACTCGGAGCTCAGCCTTACGATTTCTTCCAGCCCACTTTGCTTCGCCCTGACACCCCTCTCCAGCCTTCTTCTGGCCTCAAAGAAGGGAGCGATGAGAAACTGAAACAGGCAAAAAGCCGCAATAAACGTCGCCGCACCGGTTAAGAAGTATCTTTCGCGTCTTGCAAGTTTCATATCTTTCTGTTTCTTGAGTTAATTGGGTTCATTGCTTTTTCCGCTGCAGTTTCATCTCAAATTGAACCCGTTTGCCGGATCGCTCGAGATTGGCCGAGCTGATGGTCACTTCCCGAAAATACGCTGAAGGCTCCAGATTTCGCTTTACCGTGTCCACGGTATTGAAGGTATCGGTTTCGCCCTTTATCTTGACTGCCTCCGGATCAACAATCATGCTCGTTACCGTCACGTCCAGGGTTTCGGGAATCCTAAGGGAAATATCCCGTAACAAGTCAATGACCTTTTGATCTCCGCCCATTCCGGGCAATGAAAGCGCCGACTGCTTGATTTCCGATATCTTACTCTTCATCTGGTTGACCGGATCCTGTATCCGCTTTGCATCGGGAAATGTGCTTCGGTATATGTCTGTAATCTGTTTTTCCAGCATCCTGTATTGCTTCTTGAGAAAATAGTAGTCCACACCGAAATACGCACCTACCAGGCATACGATAACGATCAAAAAAACGGCTACCTTCCGGATCTCCTCCCAGAGCCTTATGTTTTTCTTTCTGACCTCAAATTCCCCTGCCCTAAAGTTGAATCCCGGGCCCTTTTTGCTGTCTCTGAGCGAAAGTGCGAGGGCGCTATCCATGAGGCCAGGTTCCCACAACTGCGCCACTTCCTCTTCGAGATGTACCCGTGCATCCCGAGCCACGTTGATCCGTTCGGCCGGAATTTCAAGAAACTCCTCTAAGAGACTCTCCGTCTGGGGATAAAGGCTCCCGCCTCCTGTAATAAACGCTCTCTCCGGCCTCACCGTCTTCTTAATCTGGCTTTGAAATCCGTGGAGCGTGTTATGAATATCCGTACACAACACCCTAAACGCTCCCTTCAGATGTTCAGGTGCCGCGCTCTGCCGGTCGTTAGGCACCGGTGCCTCTCCCTCCCCGACCGATTCGGCACCATCCCCAGAATGAAGGAGCCTGATGAAACTGATCCTTCTGTTGAGATAGAGCACCATTATGGTGTGCTTGCGGTTCATTTGGAGGAGAAGACCGTCATCAGGTATATCCGGTTGATTCAACAGCCACAAGGCGGTGGGCACGCCGCTGACATCAACAAGGTCCGGATCGATCCCATGGCTCTGGAGCAGGGCGAGGTATTCGGAGATATATGCTCGCCTCACCGAGGCGGCGAGAATTTCGCTCTGATTCGACTGGTCTACGACTGCAAAATCCACGAGCAGATCCTGGACTGGAAAAGGAAGCATGGTCTCAATCGTAAAGGCTATGGTCTGGCTGATCTTTTTCCTGTCCTTAAAGGGCATCTGGAGATTGCGATACGATATCTGTTCACCGGAAATGGCACTGATACACGTGTCAGCCGTGAGATCCATCTGCTCGCTCAGCGCCGTCAATGCCGAGTCCAGGCCTCCAGTCTCCTCGATCACAACGCGAGACCAATCGGTTATGGAGTATCCCCTGAGGCCCCCTTCTACCTGGACTGCTGTAACCGAATCGCCAGTGACGTCTATTCCCAGAATCTTGCCCGGCATGAGTAGTGTTAAGCTCGTTATAGAGTTATTGGGTTAATCGGGTTAGTTAGCTTTACACTGCTTGCGTAACCACCCTATTCTATCTTCATGGACAACACCTTAACGGTTATATCGTCCCGTTCCACAACACCCCTAATTTGCTTGCTCATTGTCCCCTTCAGTCCCCTCGATATGATCTCAAAATAGGTACTCGAGGTGGTCAGCAGGGCATCCGGGATGTTCACATCGGCCATGCCTGCAGCCTTCTTGTACCATGTACTACTTGCGAGGTCATTATCTTCATTGATGCGGTACTCGTTCAGGGCATCAACCATATCCTCGTCTATCTGCTCGGACAGGGCCCGTAGCGCAAGGCTACCTGCCGTGTTAATATTTATTTTCCCATCCCCATGAACGCTCACGTAAGATAAGATACCGGGGTTCTCGGCGGAGCCGTATAAGAGCTCTTTGGTGATGCCTCGCACGAATTGCAATTCCTCCGGGAATTCAAGGGGCCCGTTCTTACACGGATACGGCCTTTCAAGGGTCTGATAGTAAGAATCCTCTGCCCCGAATCCGGTCACCTCATTGTCGGTGTCCATCCAGTCCTTAAGGGCATCGACGATGTTTTCCGCCTCCTGTGAATCGAGACCGAATTCCGGTAAGTTCAGAAATCGCAGGAGGAGGTCTTTCTGCAGGGCATTATACGTTCCGTCCTTTTCAATGAGCTGATTGATCTGAATCCTCCCTGAAAGATCCGTTATCTCTACGTAGACCTTGCCCTCATCGAACAAAACTGCGGCATTCTCAGACAAGAGCCCTGACTGGGCCCACACTTCGCGATGGGTATCGACATTCCCTTCGATACGGTCCGCATGTAACACCGCTCGTGCGCCGTGAAAACCAGACTTTGCGATGCAGGTCAACTTAATGCCGTCGGAGAGATTGACAGCCGCAAAAAGGTCAGACCGCATTGACGTATTGAACTCGAGAGTCAGAACCACGATCAGGGCTACGACCAGAATCGTGAGAATCAGCGCCATACCCCTGTTATCGGGCCGAAAGATTACCATGAACTTCCTTGCTCTGCTGGCAGTGCAGCCCTTGTCATGAACCTCAAGGGCACATTGGTATCGGGGCCGCCGTTGAACTCAAGGGACAGGGTGACCATTCTCGGTAACGCACCCTTGCGCTCTTCTGAATCAGAATCCCAGTCATCCTGGATTTCGTCGTCTTTTCCGTGATAGATGAAGTCAACGGAGCGTAATTTCTCACAGAGTACCAATCCCCCGGTGTCCTCTTCGGGAGACCACAGCACCTGGAATATCGGTCTTTCACTCCGATAGAGCACAAGGCCTTCACCCCCTTCGCTCTCCCTCACATAATAGTTGATCTCAACTGCCCCGGGGTCTTTTTCCTGCCCGCCAAGGTTAACGTGTGCTCTCGAGGTAAATCGAAGGCTATCAGCGCTCCTGCCGTTTATCTCTTTGTCCTCGCCTACAAAGGAAGGCACGGCTAACGTGCCCGCGGCCGGTTTTCCTTCCGACGAGATTTCTTGAACATACACGGATTCCAAATCTTCGAGCATCCTTTCCATGGCAATCCGAGCCATCCGGTATATCTCTGCCCGGGACTCGGTCTCACCAACAACTCGAAAGGTTCCCGTGGCCGAGGCATAGATCGTGCTCACCACGAGGGCAAAAATGACTGTGGCCACAAGCAGTTCAAAGAGGGTAAAGCCGGACTGGAAGTGCCTAAAGTCATAAGTGCCTAAAGTCATAGAACGCCATCTTTGTTCCATTGGTTGAATCCGTTCGATCTGTTTAATTCGTTTATAACTTTCTTTAAATTTAGGCACTTTAGCTCACTTCAAATTTTAGTTCATTTTAGCTTTTGGTTTTGGGTACAAACCGGTAGAGCCTGATCCTGTATTGATAGTGTTCGGAATTTCCCCAATACACTGCCAGGTCGATCTGCTTCAGGAAATCAAGGGCCTCCTCCACGCCTGCAAGCGAAAGATCGCCCACCGTGCACTCCCAGTGATAATTTGGAAAATCCTCTCCAAAGTCACCGGAATCAGAGGACAGGTTTTCCATGCTCTCCGTCTCTATCTCGGCCATTTTACTCTGAGCAAGCAGTGCCGCCGTCGTATTGAATTTCGCCTCGCTGGCCAACGTCAAGCTCTGTGACTGGGAACCGAGAACAGCAACCAAGGCAATGGCAATGATGGCCATGGCAATCATCACCTCTAGCAGCGTGAAACCCCAGTTCCTCTCCATTTTTCCGCCACCTCGCTCTTTACATGGCCACAATATCCACATACCTGTCGTGGACCTTTACCATTCCGAGAAACGGGCTCAGCTCCACGGTGAATTCCCTGTCGGCTTCGCCGCCAATGTGGATAAGGGTCTGGTCAACATAACCCTTCTTACTAAAGGGAATGGCAACATCCCCCTGTGCCTGTTTTCCTTTGCCACGACACCAAACATCCAAAATCCTGACCCCACCGGGAAGCACAAAGGCCTCTTCTTTTGCCAATACCATTTCCTCGTCTTCCATGCCGGTATGCTCTGTCCACCAACGATTCGATTCAATATCGAGGTGAATAGTATATACCCTTTGCTCACGTATAGCCTCGTTTCTCACCTCTCTGACCAAACCCACGATCTTCCGCGTGGTGGCCTTGAGGTCATCGGCTACCAGGTAGTATTGAAACCGGGGTATCGTGAGGCCAAGGAACAGGCCGAGGAGGGCTATCACCACCGCCAGTTCAATCAGTGTAAATCCCTTTGTCCCTGGACCTTCCCTGCTACTCCAGCTCCCAGTTGTTGATATCTTCATCCCTGTCTTCACCGCCCGGCTCTCCGTCACCACCGTAGGAAATGAGGTCAAAGTCGCCGTGAATACCCGGAGAAAGGTACACATATTCGTATCCCCACGGGTCCTTCGGAACCTTTGCCTTTTCCAAATACCCCCCCTCTCTCCACTTTCCCGGAAGCTGGCCAACCTCAGGGGGCCCCACAAGGGCCTGCAAACCTTGTTCGGTGCTCGGATATACACCGTTGTCAAGCTTATAGAGCTTGAGCGCGGTCTCTAGGGTTTCCATCTGAACCCGTGCCTTGGTCCGTCGTGCCTCCTCCGGTTTCCCCATGACTCGAACACCCACGTACCCAACCAAGATACCCAGGATAATGATAACCACCATGAGTTCTATGAGGGTGAACCCCCGATCATCCGATTTGATTTTCATCATTTTTCCCCACATTGCCTCACCTTTCTCCTTGACACCCTTTTCATACCTTGCGCCCTCATCAGGCCTCACCGTATCATCTGGCTCATCTCTATTATGGGCAGTATTATCGAAAAGACTATAAATCCGACAATGACTCCCATCACCAGGATCATGACAGGTTCCAGCATCGAGGTAAGGGCGGTGATTTGTGATTCTACCTCTCTCTCCTGGCTTTCAGCGATCTTGTACAACATCCCCTCCAGCTTCCCGCTCTGCTCGCCAACCGATATCATCTGTATCGCCATCGAGGAAAACCAGCGGCTTTTGGATAGCGAGCCTGCAAGGCTCTGGCCCTTCTGGATCTCATCTCCGGCTTTCTCGATGACCTCTTGAACGAGAACGTTATCGACGATTCTGCTCACAATCTCAAGGGCCGAGATGAGGGAAACGCCGCTCTGCAGCAGGCTCCCTAATGTCCGTGCAAACCGTCCCAAGGCAATCTTCTGATTTAACCGCCCAATAACGGGTATGCGCAGCTTGAGCCTATCCTGAAGGTACCGGGCCCGCGGCCTCTTGCCGATACGCCTGAGCATAAGAATGCCGCAGAAAACCACGAGCAGAATAACCCACCAGAAGGAGAGCAAAAAGTCGCTTACCTCTATGAGCACCACTGTGGGCAGAGGAAGGGTCTGTCGCATTTCGGCAAAGACCCTGGTGATATTAGGCACGATAAAGGTGACCAGCACAAAGAGCACAATGGTTCCCACGATGGACATGAAGATCGGGTAGGCAAGGGCCGCCTTAAAGCGGCTCCTGAGCGCCTGTTGATGCTCGCCGAAATCCGCCAGACGATCCATAACCACATCCAGCGACCCCGAAGCCTCGCCGGATTGAACCATGTTCACGTAGATGCTTGAGAACACCTTGGGATGCTGGGAAAGCGAAAGGGCGAGGCTATTTCCCTCATTGACCGACTCCTTGACCTGAGCCATGACCCTCTTGAACGTTGGATTTGTAATCTGGGTGACAAGGGATTCAAGAGATCCTATAAGAGGAACTCCGGCCCCCAGCAAGGTTGAAAGCTGTCTGGTCATGACAGAAACCTCTGCCGGCCTGACTCCCCTGAGCAACCTGACAACCGAGCCGGGCTCAGAGGGGAGGCCTTTGGGTTTGGAGAGGGCCTCTTTGATCTCAACGGGAAAAATCCCGGACGCCCTCAGCTTTTCCCGGGCTACCATATCGCTGTCAGCATCCAGGATCCCCTTTAAGGTCTTGCCTGAGCTATTCAAGGCTCTATATTCATAAACGGGCATGATGAACCGTTATATCCACTAGGTTAACGGGGAAATCTTTCAGGTGCATGCGAAAAGGCCTAAAAGCACAGCAGGAAGCAGAGCAACGAGTCAGGGTGCTTGCGAGCAAAACCGGCCAATGTAATTTAAATTTCGGTAACATAGCTGGGTTACGCGTATGTTAACAATACCTGTTTTCTATGTCAACTTATGTTAACGGGAGTGCAGCCCTAAATGGCCTTGCCTGATGACGTAGGGTAGTGTGGTTGAGGGATTACTCTTAATACAATTGGGAAGGTAACGCAATAAAAGAGCATTCTTACGGTAATCGATTGGAATAAATGAAAAGGTGCTTTACCGATTCTATGAGGAATCCGCATATCTATCGGAAGGCACTACAAGACAAAAGGGCTGGTCAAATGCTGGGTGAGTGCATTCAGGCAGGCCCATTTCATCTGCAATCCTCGATCTTCTCTTTGATAAGTGAAGCCTCCCCGCTCTGAGAGCGGGGCATCCTCATTACAGATGGCGGAAATGCCTTTGATGCCGGGGTTACACCTTCTCCTTTTGTATCCTCCGCCGCTCCTCATCCCGTACCTCTCTGCGCAGTAGTTTTCCTACCTTTGATTTGGGAAGCATATCTCTGAATTCAATGTATTGAGGAACCTTATAAGGAGCAAGCCGTTCCCTGCACCACTTCGTTAATTCACTGCCGCCTACACCTCTCGCATCCTCCTTGAGTACGACTATGGCCTTGATCCTTTCTCCAACCTTAGGATCGGGAACTCCAATAACACAAGCTCCGATGACCGTGGGATGATCCTGGAGAACTGCTTCAATCTCGGAGGCTGAAACCCTGTAGGCCTTGTGTTTTATGATGTCCGCCGACCGTTCCACGTAAACCAGTTGTCCGTCTTCGTCCTGAAGGACAAAATCGCTCATCCGGTAGTAAACCTTCCCATCGAGCTCTATATAGGAATAGGTAGTTTCCTCAGGCTTGTTCCAATACTCCTTCACGGTGTACGGAGAGGTGACCAGCAGTTCCCCGCTTTCACCAGGCGAAACCGTTTCCAGGGTTTCCGGGTTAACCACGATGCATTCCCTGCTCTTGAGAGCAAGCCCGATGGTGTTGGCCTTGGGGTTTCCATCGATCCGGCTGTAGGTGACATGGCCGGCCTCGGTGGATCCGTAAACCTGATAGATCGGCACGCCAACTTGCTCCTTCCAGCGGTTGAAGACCTCGATGGGCAGGACATCACCGCCGCAGTAACAATAGGTCAGCGAACTGAGATCATGCTGATCAAAGCGATCGTTTTCCAGAACCATTCGGTATAGTGCGGGTACGCCGAGAAGCCATCGGACCCTATAACGCTGTATAGTTTCAAGTATGGCATCTACCTGGGGTATCGGCATGAGCGCAGTCATGTTACCTTTGTTGAGCCCTACTGCCATAAACAGGCCGAGAGCCATGATGTGAAAGAGGGGGTTGATCGCAATATAGACGTCCTCTCCTTCCTTGAGATGGTCTCCAGCCACATCTTCGGTCACATCATTGACATAAGACGTCATACCGATATGGTTGCCCGGGACACCTTTGGGAAAGCCGGTGGTGCCCCCGGTGTAGAGAATGTAGGAGAGATCCTTCCAGGGGTCGATTTCAACCTGTGATTTCAGGGGCGTGTGCTTGAGGAGACTCTTGAAGGAATGGACCCGGCTGTCCCGGTCTACCTTCCCATGGGGGATCTTGTCAAAAAGTATACCCAGGTATCGCTTCCAGAAGGGTACCAGATCAGCGAGGTTGGTAATAATGGCCCGTTTGAGCCCCGTGCTTGCGAAGACCTCTTTGACGTAGCAAAAATTCGTGTCCAGGCATATGATGGTCTCAGTGCCTGAATCCTTAATCATGTATTCGATCTCATAAGAGGTATAAATCGGTGCAACCGGCACAACCACTGCCCCGATCCTCTGGATACCCAAAAAGGCTATGACCCATTGAATACAGTTGGAGATATAGAGCATGACCCGGTCTCCCTTGCTGACACCTATGTCAACCAGGGAACCGGCAAAGCGTTCGCTCAACCCCCGCAGCTCCGAGTATGAAAAGCGCTTCCCCAGGTAAAGCACGGCAGTACGGTCGGGATATCGCTCGCTCATACGGTCGAACCGGGTAAAGGTGAGCTCCTTTTCCAATGCTTTCTCACCAGCTGTCATGGTTTATGTGACTCCTCACGGTGTCAGTTGTCCGTTGTCAGTGGTCAGCTGAACCAGTATCAAATGCCATACATAACGCGATCAAACGACCTTATGCCGAGAATATCCGGTACCTCGTTGCCTCGTGCAAGAAACCGCCTGATCATCAGACCGACAGACTGGACTTCGATCCAAGGCGTGAAACGCCTCCGCATACCTTGCCAGGGCTTCCCCCTACGTTAGCGTACCATCGTCTCAAGGTCGCTGTTCTATCCGAAACCCAGTTAACCCCTCCTGCAACGGACAACGGACCACTATCTACGGACCCCACTCACACCCCAAAATAGGCAGAGCGGACATCAGGGTTGTTCAATAGCTCCTCTCGTGTTCCCTCCATGACCGCAGCCCCATTCTCCAGGATGAATGCATAATCTACAATTGGCAGGACTGGTCGAGCATACTGCTCGGTCACAATAATGGAGACTCCTCTTTCATCACGGATCTCTTTGACGGAACGGACCAGCAATACTTGGATCAGGGGGCTGAGACCCAGAAGTGGCTCATCCAGAAGCAGCAGTTTGGGTTGAGCCATGAGTGCCCTGCCGATAGCCAACATCTGTTGCTCTCCCCCACTCAGAAAACCACCAACCCTTTTCTTGATCTTTTCCAGGGCCGGGAATATTCTGAAAACATATTCCAGGCTCTCTTTTTTTTGGGACGGAGACGCAAGGTAGCCTCCGATACGAAGATTTTCCAACACCGTGCTTTCAGGGAATATCCTTCTTCGCTCAGGGCATAGGACAATCCCCTGTCTCGCACGCAGGCTGGGTTTAAGTCCCATGATGTCCTGCCCCAAATACGTTATCTGGCCAAGCACCGTGATCCGCTCGCCGCCGGCCATTTCCTCCTTTTTTTTGATATCCTCCATGATACCCGAAAGGGTATACATAAGGGTCGATTTCCCGGCACTATTGGCCCCAAATACCCCCACGATTTGATTGTCCTCGCACATGATACTGACATTATTGAGGGCCAGCATATTTTCGTAGAAGACCATCAGACCAGTGGCCTCAAGCATGACTCATGACCTCCTCAACCTCCTCTGAGCCGAAATAGACCTCTTTAACCTTGTCATCGGCCATGACTTCCTCAGGTGACCCTTCCACCACCTTCTCCCCGAAATTCAATACCATGACCCGGTTGGCCACCCGGAACAGTTCCCGCAATCGATGCTCGATCATGATCAAGGTAATACCATCCATCTGCAAACGCTCTATGAGAGGAATCATGCTTGCGATCTCGCTCATGCTGAGCCCTGAAAAGACCTCATCACAGAAAATGATCTCAGGCTTCAAAGCCAGACACCGGGCAAGCTCAAGGCGCTTGAGATAGCCGGTGGGCAGGGTAGAGGCCATTTTATAGGGAACAAAGGAATCCCGCTCAAAGCCGATCTCCTCCAGGATATCGATGCCAACGGTATCCCGGTCGCCCAATTTCCCGCCGCCTCTCCACCCACCGGTACGTCTGGCACGGGGAGAAAACAAGGGGATCACCAGGTTCTTGTAGGAAGGCAAGCTGTAATACGGTCGCATGATCTGAAACGTCCGGGTGATCCCCATGTCGGCGATCTTATGCGCCGGTTTTCCGGTGATATTCCTGCCTCGAAACAGTACCTTGCCGGAGGTCATCCGTATGAAACCGGTGATACAGTTGATCAGGGTCGTCTTGCCAGAACCATTCGGACCGATGATGCCCAGTATTTCCCCGCCCCGGACATCCAGGCTTACCCGGTTCACGGCCATAATCCCGCCAAAGCTTTTGGTTGCCTCTTGCACTTCAAGGATAGGCTGGTCGTTCATATCTCCACCCACCTTTCAAACTGATGATATTTTCTCTGGCCGTAAACCATGATCCCCTCGCTGCGAAACACGATGAACCCGACCAGAATAAGGCAATAAAACACGATACGCAGGGTCCCGAAGGCCCGGAGCAGCTCGGAGATGGGAACCAGGATAAAACACCCCAATACAGGTCCCACCAGGGTGCCCGCACCGCCGATGACTGTCGCGGCAATGGGAAGGATGGAAAAATCAAGGGCGAACTGGGAAATGCCGGACCACATGTAGATGTGCACCAGGCAGGCACCGCCCAGACACCCCATAGCTGAGGCGATGAACACGGCAATGGCCTTGTAGTAGGTGATGTTCATGCCCGAGGCCTTTACGGCCTGGTCATTGTCCTTTACCGCGCGGAAAACCAGGCCGATATCAAGATTCACCAGCCGTCTCAACCCGAACATGGACACGAGGACCATCACTAGAACAAAGTATTGCTCGATCCACCGGTTCGCAAAGCTGGCCACTCCCATGATCCCATCCGTGCCACCCAGGACATTCAAGGCCTCAATGATCCTCGTCAAGACCAATGGGTACATGAGCGTGACAATGGCGAAATAGACGCCCCGCAGAGGGAGGCAGGGGAGCAGAAGCACGGTGCAAATAACTGCCCCGAGCAAGGTGGAGATGGGGATGGTCAAGACCGGCGGAAGACCGAATGATGTATTCAGAATGGCGGCCAGATACCCTCCGGTGCCGATGAAAAAGGCCCCACCCAGGGAAACCAGCCCCACAAAATGAGCCAGAAAATCAAAACTCAAGGCCAAAAGGGAGTAGATGCAGACAATGGAGATCACCCGCTGCCAGTACATGCTGGGCATGACCAGTGGGAGGATCAGGATCCCCACAATGAGCACGAGCCTTGGAAGGGTTAAATAAGAAAGCTCTCGCAGCGACATGATGCCATACAAACCCTCAGTGCGTACCTTTATCCCTCGATCGAGCCTTTCCTTTCGCTGTTGCCTGTTTTCCACCTTCTACACCCTTTCTTCCAGTTCCTTTTGCTGGCCAAAGAGACCGGAGGGTCTCAGGATAAGAGTAAAGATAATGGCCAGCAAAGCCACCACCATCTGGTAATGAGACCCGAGGTATTTCACCGTCAGGATCTGGGCAAACCCGATGAGAAATGCCGCCAGCACCGCCCCCATCCAGCTGCCTAAGCCTCCCACGATGCATACGGCAATGGCCAGGATCAGTACGTTATAACCGGCCTCCACCACGATATTTCCAAGGGGAAGCAGGAGAACGGCCGAAAGCCCTGCGAGCATGGAGCCAAGGGCCATGGCCACGACAGCCATGAGATCAGAGTCGATCCCCAACATCAGGGCGGCCCGCTCATCCTGGGCCATTCCCCGGAGGGCCAGACCAATCCGCGTGTAGTGAGTAAACAGCCACAGGAAGGCCACCACGGCACCCCCGATGCCGACGACCAACAGTCGATGGAAATCCACCGGGATACCCGATAGAGTCACGCTACCCTCGACGAAAACCGGCAGGGTATAGGTCATTCCCTTGAAGCCGCCCCAGCGCAAGGCCTCAAGGATGGCCAGTCCGATGGCGTAGGACGCGATGATCTCGGAGATGGCCATCCCCCGCACTCGTATGAGAATGAACTGATAGATGAGGGCTCCCACCGCCCCGATGATGATCATGGCCAAGAGGATGCTGAGGAGGTAATTCACGTGCAAGGCCCGGAGGAACGTCCAGGTGACAAAACCGCTTATCACGTAGAGGGCGCCGTGGGCGAAGTTAGGGATCCTGCTGATTCCATACACCAGGGCAAACCCCAAGGCCATGAGGGCTAGGGCTATGCTGTTGATCGTTCCATAGATGAGGATATCCATAATTCCGCTTCAGTCTTTCTGCAACTTGTTAGGGGTAAGGGATTTCTGGTTCCAAAATCCCATTACCCCATCATTCCAATTGCGTAGCGGAGCTTAGCTCTATTTTTTCATCCAGGGAGGAAGCAGGATCTCGCCCATGGCTATCTTCTTGGGGAAGACCACCACCCTTTTCCCGGCCTGCCACTGGAAAATAGTCCCCACAGCTCCTTCTTCTGGATCAACGCTCGGGATGACCTGATGGCTCTTCGCGTCAAACCTGATCCTGCCATAAACACCCATCATATCGGTCTTCTCAAGGGCCTCTATTATTGCATCCGATTTGAGAGAACCAGCCCGCTCAATCGCATCCTTCAAAACATAGGCGACCATATAGCTGCTGGAGGTGCCGTACCCCTCGGGTTCTATATTCCACCTTTTCTTATAGGCCTCAACGAACTTCATTGTCCACTGCGTGGCATTGCTCGGGGCATTGCCCGCGTTGACCACGTTTGCCAGGCAGTATTCCCCTTTCCCTTCACTGGCATCCCAGAAACCCGGCTGTTCAGCGGGATTAATGATAGAACCAAAGGGAAGGGCCGGGATCTGCATGTCATGCCACTGTTTCAGCAGAATCGATGCCTCAGGCATATCCATCCAGATGAGGATGACCTGTGCCTTTTCTCGTCTAGCCTTCAACAGGCCCATGGAGAAATCACTCGCCCCGGTGGGATAGATCTCGAGGTCCCCTATGACATTCCACCCCTTTTTGGGCATTGTTTTGGCAATTAGACCCCCTCCACCCCGTGCATGGGCCACATCCTGTATCATGATGAATAGTCTGTTTACACCGAATCTCTCTCCGATGTCGACCAGGCAGGGAATCATCTCCCCCATAACCATCCACCCAGCTTCACCGGTGATCCTGAAACAGTACTTGAACTTATCATACTCCTTGGCTACCCGGGCATGGTAGGCGGGGGTTAAGACGCCCGTGGTGAGAATTGAGACCTTTTTGTATTTGGAGAGCAAATCCATGGCTGCCAGTGCAGCCTCGGAGCGCACAGGGCCTCCCACGATGAAATCCGCATTCTTTCCGAGGATGAGCTTTTCGACCACCAGCAGGGCCTCACTCACCGGCACCCCGGGTTCCAGATCCCGCGTATCGATAACCTCAACCTTAAAAGGCCTTTTTGTGCCCTTTACATCGACCCCACCGGCGGCATTGATCTCCTCAACAGCCAGGGTAAGTGCCCGCTCCGCATCCCAGCCATATAAAAAGGCCGTGGACAAAGGGGCGCCGAGGACAATGGGCTTTGCCGCCAAGGCTAGGCCTGCCGGCAGTGCGATCAGAGATGCGAACAGAATGACGAGAATGAAAAAAGATTTTGTTTTCATAGTGCTCCCTCCTTTACGGTTTGTCTCTTCTTTGCTTTGAAACCCTACCTTTCACCTCCTTTCTCAAGAAATGGGATCGCCTGATAGGCGGTCCAACAGATGCAACCAGTGTTACCGGGTAGCCGAACACGCGTTACCTGCCAAGCACTACATCGGGTTTTATCGGCTCCCCGTGAATTGGAGCCACTCGCTCAGAGAGCATCCAGACAACGAGATCCGTGCCATAACGGCAAGGACTCACGTCCGTAAGTGTATTGCATAACTAAGCAGGAAACCTCCCTGGTGGTTGAGCGATCGGTACGAACGAAACCTCTTTGAGGAGTCACCGTAAAGGAGAGTAGAGCAAAGCTGCCTGGGTTAGGTCACCACTACTTGTGATCCTCGGTAAAAGTAAGGGGACGAGGGCAGTGGTTAGCAGGAAAATGACTACGCTCCGATTCGCACGCGGACTGATGAGAAGATAAGAGGTCCGTTTCATCTGTCAAATAATACGCTCAAGAGGCATGGCAGCCTCACGTTTTATCGTTGCAGACAGTGCACGGTAGATCAGTCAAAGATCTGCCGGTAGCATTCAACATCTTGAGGCAAGAAACAAATATACAGACGAGTTATAGCGTAGTTATACTGAAATGTAGAGGAAAACTTGTACGATGTCAAACGTTATCGAAGAAAGGCCCCGATCAATACAGTTCTTAAACTTTTCTTTACTAGCCAAGGGGTGCACTGATACGGGATCGCGATCGGGTTCTTCTTGATTCGATTATTGATTGAAGGGTTTGCGCCTACACGACCAATCGATACAAAAACAAAGAGCCATCCTTCTCCAAAAAAAGGATGGCTCTTCTTGGTTCCTTCTTACCTTTCTCTATTAAGATGTGGAATTCCCTCTTCAAAGAGTCTGGATTGGACAGAGTGAAAGAATGAGGTTCCGCTACTGCTTCTTTTCCATCTCTTCGAGCTGGCCGTGGAGTTTTTCCGCATTCTCCCTGACGTAGTCTCTCACCTTTGCGTCCAATTCCTTATATTCATCCAGAGCACTCTTGAAGGCAAGGAGGTCCATCTCACACAGAGCAAAAACCGATCCGTCACTGGGGTCAATCCAGTGGTCGATGATCCGGGCGCCATGAAGCGTGGTCTTTGTAAAGCTCTTCAGTGCCTGCTCTACGTGTTGCTCTTCCGCTGAGGCACTCATATCCCCGGCCGTTGTGGAGGCCATGTAGTCCTTGGCCAGGCTGGCTACATATGTCTCAAGCACCTTGGCAACCTCTGCCCGAGCCCTGTTATCTGAAGTCGAAAACAGGAGCGCCCTGTTCTTGATGCCTGAAGCTATGCCTACCCCGTAGAAGACTCTTCCCTTATCGACATCAAATGCCCCGCTTCCTTTATACGTCCAGGCAGGGCCTGCTATGGGCGGGGCCGGCTCCTTCTTTGCACAACCGATGGAAAGCAGCATTCCCAATGCCACCAAAACACATACAGCCTTGATAATGTTTCCTTTCATAACTACCTCCTTCTCTTTCTGAATTCTTCTATGGTTTCTCTCATCTCATCCATCATATCTTCCATCTCTTGAATCCCGGCTATCAGTTCGTCCATCTTAAATGGCTTCTTTTCGGTCAATATCTCTCCCTCCTTTCTCTCTTTCTCGGGTTCGGGCTCAGGAGATATTACTTCCTTCTCCGGTTTCACCGGTTCCGTTTTCGGCTCTTCCTTGATAACCGGGCGAACCGGTTCCTTTGGTGCTGGAGGCTCCTCCTTCACCGGTTCTTGCCGTGGCTCGGGCGGAGCGGCTTCAAGAGCAGCTACACGGTAGCCCTGCCCGTTAAGCCACTTGATAGCCACATTCGACTTTATGGCAAAATTGACCGCTGTGATTGCCAGGCCGTCTTCTGCCTTCCTGGCGATCATTGAGTTAATTCCAATCATAGCCCCGCCTTCATCCAGAAGAGGGCCGCCCGAGTTGCCCCTATTGATGCTTGCCTCTGTCTGAAACAGGTTTTTACCGCGGACGCCGGCATAGTTACTTTGCTGGGCGCTGATAACACCGGTTGTCAAACTCCACAGGCCCCCCTGTTCAGGATGGCCGATGGCATAGGCCTGATCGCCCACGACGATCTTATCGGAATCCCCAAAGCCGACTTGAGGGAGTGGCACATCCACCTTTTCGATCTTGACGAGGGCCAAATCCAGAGGCACGTCGTAAGCCAGAACCTTACCTTTGTACCGCCTCTTCAAATCCTCTTGGGTGTCTCCCGTTACCCTGTCCGGCTTCAAAAAGACATAGATGTTAGGCATCAGTGATGAATCTTTCCGGGTAAAGATGTGGGCATTCGTGATGATCAGACCATCTTCCGTGATGATCGATCCGGTGCCTGCGCTGCCCGATCCAGACCCAGAACTCTCAGAGGCAAACAGAAGGACAACGCCAGGGCTGACCCCTTGGTAAATCTCCTTTGGTGTCTTGGTGAAGCCGTAAGAACCAATACCCAAAAAACCAATCACGAGGATCGACCAAAAACCGATTAGCAATCTTTTCTTTCTCATCTTCTTGTACCCCAATTAGGTGAACCGGGTTCTTATAATTCCTGCCATACCCTGTTTTACTGGGAAAAAATATAGCCCTTCATCTTCTGGGCAATCTCCGTTGTGAGCGCCTTCTGTATCTTTTGAACCGCCCTGTTTTCCGCCTGGGGAAGGTTCAGATGCCCTTCCCTGCCTGCCTTATTGACACTGCCAAAAACAGCACCGCCCTTCTTGTCGACCATATCAAAATGGGTGCGCCACCGCACATACTTCCATTCCGATGTCCCCCTCTCAAGGGCCTTGATCTCAACGGTACCCCTTACCAGCACCTGTGCCCTATTCAGATCTTCAGAGATGGCAAATCCTTGCTGATTTAACCCTTGAAGGAGGGCATCCTGAATCTCATCCGCCCTGCTACCCTTAACAGATACCCCAATCAGAAAATCCCTGAGCAGCATCGATTCCAGTCTACCGGTAATCTCGGCAAAATGGGTTGGCGGGTAGATCCCCCTTCCTGAATCGCTGACGATCCGAAGTTCAGCGTCATAGGCCTCTCGCAGAATGTGTTTTTCGATTGACTGGGTGAGATATTTTATCGTGACAAGCATGTCCCCTTGAGCCTCGGATTTCCTCACAAGGTCTTCGATTTCTCGATCAAGTGCATGTATCTTATCCGTTAGTATCCGAGCTGATTGACCTCTATCAAGCACGGCAAGGGCATAGAAGAGGGGCGGCTGGCCCGTTTCTTTGTAAACCGATGCAATTCTCACCCCTGAGAGCACCTTCTGGGTGGAGACCTTGGTAATCTCCTCGATACTGATAGCCTGCTCGGTCTTTGCCTTTCCCTTGGATGTTGTTTGCAGGTACTCTTCATAGGATCTCGTTTTCGAATCGATCTTGCTCAAGAAGATCTTGGAAATCTCGGCCCGAGCCTTATCCTCTGCAAACTTTCGATCAGCGTCAAACCCAACTCCTGTGAGATACTGGGAGGAGGGGTACTGGGTGCTCTCGCCATCCACCCATTCCGGTCTTTTTCCCTTCTGGACCCCGACCGTATCCTCCTGCTCCTCGCCGGCTGGGGTTGAGGGCCTCACCCTCTCCTCTTCACGCTCCCGTGGAGCAGCCTTATCGCCGGTCTCTTCAGCTCTTAAAT
>DATKZQ010000061.1:0-7181 GCA_035527895.1 Desulfatiglandales bacterium | reverse complement strand
CCAGTGGAGCCCCACGCGCAAGAGCGTGGTACCTCCACATTCTTCGGCGGAACCCGCCGAAGCATATCCGCCTTCGTCCCAATAGGACTACGGCGGATTACCCTGCCCAGCATTCATCCACGGGCAAGCCCGTGGCTTTCTGCGTAGGCGGGTAAATGACCAGTTTCCACCGAAAACCCCTCGATTGGCTTGAGCTGGATTATGCTCCTGCACCCTCTGGCAGCATATCATGGATGAAGACAAGAAAAAGACCAAAAGGATACGGCAACCGGTTCATGCTGCAGGATGTATCCTTATCATTGCACTGGATTGGCTCTGGTTCCTCGTAGAACTTGCCGGGCCCTTTACTTCACGAGGATTTTGGGCCTCGGCAGCCATAGTAGCCGCCGTATTCGTTACGGGCTTCGTGCCGGTCATGCTTATCCAACGCCTCATCGCTCAAGATGAATGGGGAAGGTCTTTTGTCAAAGGTGCCCTTATGGGGATCGCCCTGTGTATTCCGTACCCTGTAGTTGGGACGTTCGTCGGGGTGATCTTATTGGCAACGGTTCGTTTCTCATGGAAGACGCAAAGTGAGGAACCCGACCAATAAGCAAGTTAATCGTTGCCTGTCTTCAATGACGCGGAATTCGGGCGGCGCGGTAGCCACTTTGCAGGGCATGCCATTCCTTTTCACCCTGTACCGCGCTGCAAAAAAAAGATTTCGATTATTGCCTTAAATCCGCAAAACAGTGATGCGTATTTTTTCTGCTTGACTTGGCAGTATTAAGGGATATGGATGTCTTTTTTTGCACCGAACTAGGCAGGTGCTATAAGCATGCTCATTCCCGATGATCCAGGCGGGCGCCTGCCCCCACCTAAGCCTTCCAGATTTAAAGAAGTGGGAGTCACCTTTAAAACAGCACGCCCCTGGCCCAGACCTGGCTCGATAGGACTTTGTTTAGAGCCACGCATACCCATGAAGTTGCGAAACAGGATTATATTCCCGTGTCGTCGCGCCAGGGCAGGCCGCCTCTATCTGTACCAAAAGCGAGCATAACAGCATGGGCTTCTTCGGTGTCAAAAAAAGATATCCATATCCCTCGGGACAGCGCAGTTACGGAGCTAGGGCAATAATCGAAAAAAAGATTTAATTGCCTAAGATTTCAGTTGCTCATCAACCCATTTAACGTTCTCTTTGATCAACTCCGGTATGGGAAGTTCATAGGGGCACCGCTCCATACATTCCCCGCACTCGGAGCAGTGCCTTGCCTTGTCAATAGCCGCTGCGCCCCACCCTTCACGTATGATACCTTTTCCGAGTCTCCTGACCATAGAACGTATGCCGAGTATAATCTGAATGGGGATATCCTCCGAGCAGGGCTGACAGTAGTCGCAGCGCCTGCAAAAGCTCTTCTCATAGGTCTTGCGGATTTCCTCGATTTCCCTTTCCTCCCCATCGCTTAACTCATAGCCCCCTTGAAAGACCTCCCAATTCTCATCAAAGAGTCGCTTATGTTCAACACCGGCAAGGATCACAATACCTGGTTGAGATAATACATATTTGAGCGCCAGCCTGGCGTTATCAATCACCCCTCCTGAAAAAGGCTTCATGCCAATGACCCCTACCTCTTTTTCAATCGCCTTTGGGATGATCTTTTCACGGGCCAAAGGCTCGAGAAAGCTAAAACAGACCATGATCGTCTCAAAAAGGCCGTCGTCAACAACACGATCGAGAAGGTCAAGACTATGGGTTGTGATTCCAATATGCCGGATCAACCCCTCTTCCTTGGCACGAAGCAACCCGTGATAGGCCCCCGCCGAGGAAATTACCTGTTCATACTCATCTTCGTCCTTCACCAAATGACACTGATAAAGGTCGATACGGTCCCTTTGCAGTTCCTTTAAACTCCGCTCCAAATCAGCTCGAACCCCGTCGCGCGTCTTATTTTGAGACTTGGAGGCGAGGATAACCCCCTTGGACGTCTGAGCCAAGGCCTTGCCAATCCGCCCTTCGCTGGTCGTATAAGCCCGGGAAGTATCGATAAAATCAACCCCGCTTTCCACGGCGTGCAAGACCGTTTCAACGGCCTGACTTTCCTCTACCCTCTGGATCGGGATTCCCCCGAAACCGAGCCTGTTGACCTCAATGCCTGTTTTTCCCAGTACAATACGTTCCATGCCTTCCCCTCTCTTCGAATCATTTCTTCAATGCCAGATTACAAGCGCCATTACCAAGTTAAGGTTCAAGCGATCTTTCCCAGCCTGCAACCGGCTGTATGAAGTACCTTATGGTAAGAGGCTATGTCCAGAGATGACAACAAAAAAGTAACATAGAGGAGATTCCGAGTCTACCGGTAAAGACTCACATATTCGTTGACAAGGCAATCGCATCATTGATAACGTAAACCAAACGTTCGTTTGAACCAAAACGTGGGAACCCATGCCCAGGCCCAAGAATCTGCAAAAAATCCAAGAAATTTACAGGGTTATTGCCCGTCTCTTCGCCTCCAGAGGGTATCATTCGACCTCTATGCGAGAAATTGCTCATGAACTGGGCATGAACAAATCCTCCCTGTATCACTATTTTACGAGCAAAGAGGACATCCTTTTCAAATTGATGAACGATGCTATGGATGACGCCCTTGCAACTCTTCAGGACATCTGCGTTACCGATGTTTCGCCGGAGGAGAAGCTCAAAAAGGTTCTCTCCTTCTATACCCAATACTATGCGGGAGATCAGGAAAGGCTTATCTTGCTCGTCAATGAAATGAACTCCCTCAACGATCAATCCCGCTCCTTACTCATACAGAAACAGAGACACTACGTCCAGCTTATCCAGTCGATTCTGAAAGAACTCGCTGATCACGGCAAAATGAAGCAGATCGATCCAGCTATTGCCACCTTTGCCTTTTTCGGCATGGTCCATTACACGGTCAAGTGGTACCAGAAGGATGGTCCGATCCCTCTGTACCAACTGGCTCAGATGTTCGTAGAAATCTTCAACAAAGGCATCTTGAGGTAATACAGCAACCATGACACCCGCTCGCACATCCTATTGGCATATTGAACCCGTCTGGGTCTTCTACCTCTTGGCAGGCCTCGCCGTAGCGGTCTTTCTGTTTGGCTTCATTACGCATGTGTCGGTGTGGGCAAGGGGGGTGAGGCGCCAAACAATACCCCTTTCGTGGCAGAGCATCTCCAAGGTGTTTTTAGATGGACTGCTGGGCCGACGGATCTTCAGGGGAGACATCGCCGCAGGGACCATGCACCTCCTTATATTGTGGGGTTTCTTGGGCCTTTTTGTCGGAACGGTGCTCATCTCAGCGGACTATTGGCTGTATCACTTTCTGAATGGCCCCGTGTATCTCGTCTACTCCTTGTGTTTGGAGATCGCGGGCCTCATGCTGATGGCCGGCCTCATCTGGGCGCTGATCCGCCGATATCTCCAGCGCGTACCCCGGCTGGAGCGCCGTCTCGAGGATCTGAGTGTGCTGGTTTTCCTCTTGCTTGTCGTTCTTTCAGGGTTCCTCGTTGAGGGCCTGCGCCTGGCCGCTCAAACGCCCCAATGGTCCCGATGGTCGTTTTCCGGCCATTGGCTGAGCCTGCTGTGGGCTCAGCCCCAGGCAGCCCTTGCTGCCTATCCGTATCTGTGGTGGGTCCACGCCGTGCTGAGTTTGGGCTTCATAGCTTACATCCCGTATTGCAAGCTCTTTCATATGCTGGCAGCACCGACCAGCATCTATCTGGAGAACCAACCACTCCAGGCAGTCCCCATTGAATCGCGCAATCCCGGGGAAGAGGTTTTCTCATACCGGGATGTGATCTTCTTTGACGCCTGTACCCGGTGTGGTCGCTGTGTAGAGGTATGTCCATCCACGGGAGCGAGAGAACCCTTTTCTCCCCGGGATTTCATCGTCTGGGCCAGGGAGAATCTCCTAAGGAAGCATCATCCCTTCAACCGGTTGACCTGGTTTCCGAACCTGACAAACCGCAGACATGCCTCCGGGCAGGGGTTTTCGGCTGAGAAGATCTGGCACTGTACCACCTGTCGGGCCTGCCTCGAGGTATGCCCCGTGTATGTGGCAACACCGGATGCCGTTCGTGATGCCAGAACCGCGGTCATCGAAGACGGTATTGAGGTGCCTTCGCTGCTCACCCAAAGCCTCAAGAACCTCTATAAATACAATAATCCCTGGGAGGCTACGAAAAAGAAGCGGGCCCAGTGGTCAGGGGATCTGGAAATAGAGGATATCAGCACCGGCCAAGGAGCATCGGCCTTGTGTTATTTCGTGGGATGCACCACCGCCATGGATATACGAGCCCAGAAACTGGCCCAATCATTTTCCAGGATCCTGATGCATGCCAACATCCCCTTTGGCACGTTGGGAAACAAGGAACCCTGCTGCGGCGATATCGCCCGTCGCGCCGGAGAGGATGGGCTCTTTGAAAAACAGATGGGGGACTGTACAGAACTCTTTGACCGCTATGGTATTCGTGAGCTCGTCACCTCATCCCCCCACTGCTTCCATACCTTTCGAAATGAATACCCAGCGTTTCAGGCGTTACTGCCCCCTGAAGAACGGGTGGCGTTTCGAGTTCAGCACTACTCCCAGCTCCTGAAAGACCTGGTCAGATCGGGAAGACTCGGCTTTGACAAACCCCTCTCCGTAACCGTGACCTTTCACGACCCCTGTTATCTGGGTCGTCACAACCGCGTTTTCGATGCCCCCCGAGAGGTCATCGCCGCCATCCCCGGCGTTCGCCTGGTGGAGATGGAGCATACCAGGGCCGACAGCCTGTGCTGCGGAGGAGGGGGAGGCAGGATGTGGCAGGATGAGCTCGATAGTGATGTCAAGATGTCGGATATCAGAATCAGGGAGGCGGCGGCCACCGGGGCGGAGATTGTTGTCACCGCCTGCCCCCTGTGCCTGATCATGCTTGAAGATGCCCGAAAAACCACCGGTCTGGAGGACTCGTTGCGGGTGCTGGATTTAAATGAGTTGGTCGTCCTGGCACTCGGCCTACAGGGCGCATAGAGAAGCGAACAAGCAGGGAGCAGTTCATAGAAGACGAGGTATCTGAGGGCTACGGCTTTACCGTAGCCCGAATGACGCTGTTGTTCGTTGCATCGACACTGCGGTGGTAAGACTATCTTAAAAGCGCTTGACTATGGAGTTTCGATCTCATAGTAACTGGCATGGGAGGTGAAAGCCATGGATATTGTGGTGTGTGTAAAACAGGTACCTGAGGTTACCGATGCCGAACTTGAGGTGACCAAGGATGGAACAGAGATCATCAAAGAAGACCTGGAGTTTGACATCAACGAATGGGACAATTACGCAGTTGAGGAGGCTGTCCGTATCAAAGAAGCACAGGGCGGAACGGTGACCGTGGTCACCCTCGGAGACGAGGAATGCGAGGATGTCTTGAGAACGGCCTTGGCCATGGGAGCGGATAAGGCCATCCGCATCGAGCAGGAAGGCTTTGAGTTCTCCGACGCAGCGGGCATTGCACAGGGTCTCTACCGTGCTGTCCGTGACTTGCCCTTCGATCTCCTGTTAACGGGGGTTCAGAGTTCCGATGATGGGTGGAGCCAGGTAGGTCTTATCCTGGCTGAATTGTTGGGGCTTCCCTATGCTGCCTTAGTGGTGAGCGTTGAGATTGGTGACGGCACGATTATCGTTCATCGAGAATTGGAGTCCAATACCCGGGAAAGGGTGGAACTGCCGTTGCCGGCAGCCCTCACGATCCAAACGGGGATCAATAACCCCCGGTATGTATCCATCATGGGAATCCAGAAGGTCAGGCGAATCGAGATAACGGAAACCGATTCAGAGGGGTTGGGACTCTCTGAAGAGGATATCGGTTCACAAGGCTCCAGCGTTGCCTCGCAGAAATTTTCCATTCCGCCGGTAGGCGAAGGCGCCGAAATCCTGACCGGAAGCCTTGATGAGATCTGTGAAAAGACGGCTCAAATTGTCCGCGATAAGGGAGGTGTGGTCTAAATGGACGAAATCTTAGTACTCGCTGAACACCGAAACGGGGAGCTTCGAGATATCACCTTTGAATTGTTCACCGCTGCCAATGCTCTGAGCACAGTACACGACCTCGCCGTGACGGGCCTCCTATTGGTTCATGAGGCATCTTCCCTCGCAGGGACACTGCAGGGTGCATGCGATACGGTCCTGTTGATGGAAGATCCGGAACTCGCTCAATACAGCGCCGAGCACTATCTTGCTGTCATGGAAAGGCTCCTGGGAGAGCGAAAACCCGTACTGACCCTGATCGGCCATACAGCAGCAGGTATGGATCTCGCCCCTGCTCTGGCCACCCGCCTTTCTCTGCCCCTGGTAACCGATTGCGTGGAGGTATCCCTAGAGGGCGGCGGGCTTGCGGTTTTGAGGCAAATCTATGGTGGCAAGATCAATGCCCATTTGTCCATGAAACCGGCAGAAAGCTATCTGCTCACGCTCAGACCGGGCACCTTCGACGGGGAGGCTGACCAGGGCAAGTCAGGCGGTGTGGAGACCATTTCTGCCCCCCCATGGACGGGGCTCAAGGGCCGCCGCTTTCTGGGCTACGCTGAGGCCGAACTTGAGGATGTGGACATTGCCGCCGCCAATATCCTGGTATCCGTCGGCCGCGGTATCGGGAAGGCAGAGAATATCCCGGCCGCCCAGGAGTTTGCCGATGCTATCGGTGCAACACTCTCCTGCTCTCGGCCCGTTGCCGATGAGCAATGGCTTCCCAAAAGCAGGCAGGTTGGAACATCGGGCAAGACCGTGAGGCCGAAGATCTATATCGCTTTGGGCATCAGCGGCGCATATCAGCACCAGGCAGGGATGAAAAATGCCGATACCATCATTGCCGTTAATAAAGACCCTATGGCGCCTATCTTTACTGTTGCCCACTACGGCATCGTAGAGGACCTGTTCAAGGTGCTGCCTGTGTTGACAGAGAAATTTGGCAAAAAATAGTCGGGCCTTCAGCTATAACGGATTGGTATCCTTCAAAAGTTGACGCCCAATTGCACTTTAGGCCGTATGATAAAAATTCAATAACACTTTAGCTCTTTGAAATTAATCTTAACCCGAGCATGGAGATGTCTTTTTTTGACTCTGTCCCTGGCCCAGACCTGGCTCATAAGGCATGAGTAAGGAGAACTGAGATGTGAGATACTCTCGTATCCATACAACACT
>DATKZQ010000060.1:0-17047 GCA_035527895.1 Desulfatiglandales bacterium | reverse complement strand
CAATGTCAAAGTCCCCTCCCTTAATGGGAGGGGATAAAGGGGAGGGTGACCAAACATTTTATCACCCCCACCTAACCTCCCCCATCAAGGGGGAGGAACTATGTTGTAACCCTGCAGCAAGCTGCAGGGAATTATCAAGTTAAACTTGGGTTAGGAGGAGGAAAGTATGTAAAGAAGCCGTAAACTTTAAGAAAAATTAGGCTTGCCGTTAAAGAAAAGCTCGAGAAACAGGAATGAACGGGCAATCCCGACATTCACATAGAAAGGGATGATAAGAGCAGGTATTTCAAACCTCGCTCACCATCCCTTTCTTGGTTTTAAATCGCGAGAGGCACAACCTCAAACGTCCTTATTTTCTTGGAGTCCTGCCTATTTTACATTTCACAAAGTTGAACTCACAGTATTGATTGGTAAGACAAAGCTGAGAGGGAAAATTAAACACCCATTGATCGTAGAGGCCGGTCAGTTTCAGGTAGGTCTCAAAGATGGCGTAGTTGCAATCAACTTGGATTTTCTGGTTGTACTCCTCCGCCTCTTTAGGAGGGAGCAGGTTCCAGATCACCTGGGTGGTGTACGGACAATCATAGCAGCGGAGGGTGACTCTGTCTTCGGTGTCCTCCACAATCGCCATCGGATTGCCGAACAGGGCAAAGCTCTTGATCATGATCTGAGCAATATCATGGATGGTCCAGTCCTTATCCTCGGGCTTCTTCCCAATGAGTTCGCAGAGGCCAGGCCACTCCAGCTTGGAGCGCAGCTCCCACATCTTGGCATACAACTGAGCGGCCCTGTCCGTTCCCACTTCCTCTTCCATGGTCTTAAAGGCTGAGTAGTCATGAAGCGTCCACAGGGTCATGGCATCATTGTATGCCTTCTCCCATGTATACTCCGGATGGACCATCATGAGTTCACGCATATTCTCGATGAAGCTATCATGCCGCATGTCTTTCACGTTCTTACCCATAATATACCTCCTTCTGATGTTTTCTAGGAAAATCCGTTGCTGAATTTCTATCTGCCTTCTCGCTCTCCCAACTGGCTCCGAATTCATCACCTCCTTACAATGTGGTTGAGTAGTTGAGTAGTTGAGTGATTATTATTATTTGAAATCATATCGTTCGCCAAAAAATTGGACACTTGATATGATTGAAGCTCTAATATGCTAATTTAACATGATTATTTTCCAACTCAACGACTCAACTATTTGACGGCTTCTCCAGATATCTTACCAATAGATACCTGTCTCAAGAACGGGTTCCGGGTTCGCTTGAGGAAACAGATCACCGGGGAAAAACGATCATTGTATCGTTGGCCACCCGCCAGGATGCAACACCGATGACTTGAGCAACAGCCTTGACCGCGTTCCAGTCAATATTATCCACGTGCTCGTTGTCGCTGTGGTAGTTCGGGTCGTCGGCCTTCCAGATGCACATGGCAGGGACTCCGTGTTCGTTAAGATGACCCTCCTCGGGGGTTCCCCAGCTACCCCAGAGGTGCCCGAGATAAATACCGATCTCCTTGCCCACCTGCTCAACGAAAGCGTTCAACTCCTCGTTATGTTTTACCTGATGATCGGGCTGATCCGGGTAGGTGCCCCCATCTACGATGCGTGGTGGTCCGCCCACCCCCACCATATCAATGTTGAAGCCTGCCACTGCCTCAAGGAGCGTCCCTTCTTTCTCACGGTTGGCAATATACTGGACCATGCCATCAGAGATCCCCTCTTCAGAGCCGGTAGAGATAAACTCGATGGTACGCGCAGGCGCGGGGAGTTTTGCCATGATTTCCGCAAGCATCATTATGCACACAGTCCCTGTACCATTATCATTGGCACCGCTACAGGCCCCATCGTCTCGGTGGGCGTGAATGAGCACCCTCTCATCCGGCTTTTCTGTACCGGGTATGAAGGTTCTAACGTTGAACCCGTCGCGGGGTTCGGTAATGCAATCTACCACTATTTGAGCCCTTACACCCCCGCGTCCAACTGCATGGAGTAACTCCATGGCGTCCGTACTACCGATGGTTACGCAAGGTACGCTCTCATCTTTTGATGGGTATTCAGTTTCCCAACCGCCGCTGTGGTCCCATCTTCCATAGGAGTGTGATGGGGTGAAAGCCACAGGGCTGCCATTGCAAACCACGAAGGCTATGGCTCCGTGCCGTTTAGCTCGGGTGCTGAAGCTTCCAAGCCAGAACAGCGGGTCCGCGGAGCTTGCCTGTGCCACGGCGATTTTGCCCTTTACGTCAGCGGCGGCGAACTCCTCCTCCGCGCCCTTGCCTACGAAGACGAGCTCACCCTCCACTCCGCCTTTGGGCGTAGGGTAGCAGTAATATGCAGCGCGGGAATCTAGTACAAGGTTCAATGGAGGGGCTACCTTGAAGGTCGTCCCCCGGTAGTCCCAGGACAGTGTGTTGAAGCGATCGAGCTCCGTCTTCAGCCCCTGAGCGGCGAAGTGATTCGACACCCACTCGATAGCCTTGCGGTCACCTTCGGTGCACGACATGCGGCTGCCGATATCTTGGGACAGGTAGCGGTCCAACTCGTACATCGCCCATGGGTCCACCCGGTCTATTATGCTTTTCTCTTGTTGGCTTATCATGTAAGTACCTCCTTTTGCTTGTAAGATCCTCGTCGGCAACCAAATACAGGTAAGCAAATAGAATCTGTCCCTCTCGCATCAAATAAACTCTTTGCCAAGCCGGGGATTCACCTCTACTTTCTCTTTTCAAACCTCACCCTGCAGGCATCATCACCACAGCACAGAAACCTATCCATGGTAAAAGAGTACCGGTCAAACACGCCTAGTGCCTGCAAAATGGCTTGATAATAGTTGACGGAGACCGCCGCCTCGCATTTGAGCGTCATCGATCGGGCGACATCTTCACCTAGAATCTCTTTCATGTTATCCCAATAGGGACAGGCAAGTAATTCTGCTTCATGGATATTGGCATCATGCTTGGTCACTTTATATGGACATGCAATAGATTCCCAGTAAACCTTCGATAGCTCCCCAAGCTTATCCATATCCACATCATCCGCTCCAGAAATCTTCACCGCTTTTTTCACATGGTCCAGTTCAGCTAGAGCAAATTTTTCCCACAAGCCCATATAGCGGGGGTATCCGTCCTTTGTGCCCAGATGCTCTTCTAATTTCATGTAGATGTTAAAATCGAGAAGGGCAAAAAGCCGGACCCAATTCAGAATGGATTCATCGATATCCTTTCCAGAGCCCTTGATGGCTGGGTGACTTGAATCATTCAATATCTGCGATAGGGTCTCACCAATCTTCTCAACATCAATGGGAACTATGAGACCAACTTTTTCCTTTATCGTCTCGGGTGCTTTCTCACTTATAGCACTCCATATATCTTTCAAGATTCTTTCTCTTTTTTCCTTTTCAACATCTGATAATGCCTCAATGAAATTAGCGTAATGAAAAGCGAGCCCCTGAGACCATGTAAAGACATCATCCTCTGCTTTATGTCCTATCTGAGACAGACTACTGAAGAGACTTTGAGCTCCTTTTGATTGTGCTTCCATGGTTTTCCTCCTTTGCTTTGACGAGATTTTCCGATATGCTCATTTACTTTCTCAATACCTTTCCAGGACGAATCCCTTTCAACTCTCCTTGTTCTAAAAGAACCTGACCATTTACAATCACGTAATCAATGCCCTCAGAGAACTGCCTGGGATTCTCATAGGTGGCCCGATCGATGATCCTATCTGGGTCGAAAAGCACCAGATCAGCAAAATATCCCTCTGCGATGATTCCCCTGTCTCTCAGACCCAAACGATTGGCCGGGAAAGAGGTCATTCGCCTGATGGCATCTTCAAGCGTGAGCAGTTTCAACTCTCTCACATAATGTCCGAGGATCCTCGGGTAGGTGCCATACGCAGCGGGATGGGGTCTGCCCCGACCAATATCAATGGCATCCGTGGCATACCCTCCCAACGGATGTTTAATTATTGCCCTCAGAGGTTCGTCATTGGACCGATCTCCTGATACCCCGAAAATCAATTGACTGATTGCCCCATCTTCTTCAACCATCAGGTCAGTAATGGCATCAAAGAGAGGCTTTCCCACCATTTCGCCGAGTTCAACAAGGTTTAACCCCTCATACTTCTTGTTCTCTTCACTTGGTATGTATCCAATATGGATATTCTCCCACCCGGCTGCTTTGACCAGGTTGTGAGGCCACGAACCGGGACGCCATGTCGGCCATGTGGGAACAACGTTCTGAATGTCATTTTCAATCTTTTTCCGAATTTCCGGATCCTGCACTCTCTTCATAAACTGAGGCCATCCTCCCTCTAAAGCCCAGGGAGGATAAATGGCAATCATCATCGTCATCGCTGCGGTATAGGGGAACATATCGAAAGCCATGTCGATTCCCCTCTGCCGTGCCTCTTCGTCCATCTTCAGCGTGATTTCGATTTTGTGCCAGTTTTCCTTTCCAAATGCCTCATAGTGTGATCGATGAACCCTGCAACCGGCCTTCTCACCAATCGTGATAACCTCGTTTTCAGCATCGATATCCGTTTCACTTGATCCTCGTATGTGACTCGTATAAATCCTATCGTATTTAGCAACGACCTTAGCAAGCTCTGTGAGTTCGTTCGTATCCGCGAACATTCCTGGAGCATAAATCAAACCGCTGGATAGCCCAAAAGATCCCTGCTCAAACGTTTCCCTGAGGAAATCCTGCATTTTTCTGATTTCTTCTGGGGACGACACACCGGATGAAAACCCTTTCACACGAGCCCGTATAGCGCCATGACCTGTTAAGGTGCCAACATTGACCACTACTCCCTTCTTTTCAACCAGATCAAGGAATTCCCCCATACTGCTCCATTCCCAGGGAACCTTATCCGCGGTTATCCATCCGACACTTGCCTCCATGACGGGTTTCATCTCATCTGATACAGGGGAAACACTGATTCCACAATTTCCCATGATTTCAGTCGTTATGCCCTGGCGGATTTTTCCTTCAAGGAGCTCAGGCTGTCTTTCACTCAGAAAGATCATCTCAGAATGGGAGTGCATATCAATAAAGCCAGGGGCAAGCATCATATTCCTCCCGTCAATGGTCTTCTCGGCATCCTTGGCTTCTATCCGACCAATGTGCACAATCTTCTCCCCCTGGATGCCTACATCAGCGCGATACCACGGATTACCGAGACCATCCACCACCCTGCTATTCTTGATTACTAGAGAATACATTAGTTGTCTCCTCTTTTGACCAAATCAATCCAGCTCTGAAGTTTCTTGAACATATCAAGACCTTTCTACATTCTCAGAAAACTGAGAATTACAATTCTAGCTGACCTTGCTGGACCAGCAGAGTTGCAACGTCATAATATTCTGTGATTCGATCGATCTTTCCGTCCTTCAGCTCAAAGAAGTAAGCAATACGTATATCCACTTTCTTGCCTGTCGGTTCTGCACCGCGAAAAACTCCCGAGTTAGTTGCATTCCACCTCACCTGGCAAATCACGGCATCCCCATCTACAAACCATTCTCCAACATCAGCAATGCAATCCGGGTAGCCTTGAAATACCTCGGAATAGGATTTCTTGAAATTACCCACTCCAACGAACGGTTCTGGCTCTGCGACCTCATCAGCAATAATACTTTCTGTGCAGTACTGGGCCATCTCTTCAACATCGTGCTCGTTCATGGCCCTGAAGAAATCATCGATGACTTTAATCGATTCTCCTCTTTCCATTTCCAATCCTCCATCTCTATCTTCGATTCAAGCAAAATATTATCTAAGCCACCCACCTGGAATCACAGTGAGACGACGCAAAAGCGATTCACATTTCTTTGCCATGGGACTCTCAGAAGAAATCCTTGTGATTTCATCTATTGTGTAGCGCAGAGATACTTCGCTTTGATCTCTTCATTCGCCTCCAGTTCATGGGGGGTCGATTCATATACGATACTTCCTTTGCTGATGATAAAGGCATAATCAGCAACCCCCAATGCCATCGGGAGATTTTGTTCAACCAGTAAGATGGAAAATCCCTCATCCTTTAGTTGACTGATGATGGATCCAATCTCACGAACGATCAAGGGGGCAAGTCCTTCCGAAGGTTCATCCATCAAAAGTAGATCCGGGTTGGTCATCAAGGCCCGGCCAATTGCCAGCATCTGCTGCTCACCTCCGCTGAGGAGATTTCCCTTGAGGTTCTCTCGCTCCTTCAGGAGCGGGAAATGGGCATACACTTTCTCTAAGGACCAGGCTTCTGTTCTTCCCCTAATCCTCGCTGCCATGGTGAGATTTTCTTTTACACTCAATGACGGGAAGATATTTCGGCCCTGGGGAATCAGGCCAATGCCTAGTTGAGCGATCTGGTAAGACTTGAGATGGGTAATTTCCTTTTCCCTAAATCGCACCACACCGCTGCGCGGAGGGGTGAAGCCGATAACGGAGCGAATGGTTGTCGTTTTTCCCATGCCATTGCGGCCCAAGAGGGCCACTACAGTCCTTTCCTTGACGACCATCGAAATGCCATGGAGCACATAGCTTTCCCCGTAATACGTGTGAATATCAACTAGCTCCAACATAGTCGATTCATTCCTCGAGTCCTATGTAAATCTCCCTGACTCTTTGGTCGGCCTGAATTTCCTCTGGCAGTCCATCCCCTATGATCTGCCCATAATGGAGGACGATGATGCGTTCAGCCACCTCAAATACCATCTCCATGTCATGGTCAACCAGCAGAATGGTGATATCTGATCCCAGATTCTTAATGATGCCGATGACGTCAGTGCCTTCTTCTTTGGTCAAACCGGCGCTTGGTTCATCCAGAAGCAGCAGTCTGGGTTGCATGGCCAAACCGAGACCGATCTCCAATCGCCTCTGCTCCCCATGGGCCAGATTCTTGACGAGTTCATCCTTCTTCTCACCCAGGTCCAGTGTGTCCAACGTGTGTATGGCTTGATCAAACACATCCTTGAAGTGTTCGACCGGGCGAAACATCTTGAAACGACTCGGTTTGGTCCCATGAAGGGTCAACAGGGCATTGTCGAGGACCGTGAGATTCTGCAGGAGGCTGATGATCTGAAACGCACGAGCCTGGCCGAGCTGGGCCCGGCGGTGTGTGGGCAGGGCGGTCACATCCTGCTCGAAAAAATAGATCCGACCTCCTGTGACCGGGAACTGTCCATTGATCAGATTGAATAGGGTCGTCTTCCCCGCACCATTGGGTCCAATGATGGCCAGGCGTTCTCCAATCTCCACAGAGAACGAAACGTTGTTCACCGCGCTCACACCGCCGAACTGTTTGAACAGATGCTCAACTCTTAATGCGTTCATGACGATGGCTAGCCCTCGCCCAGAGCCTCCACAGATAGACCCCAAGCCCCTCTCTTGCAAATATGATGGTGAGAACGAATAGTCCACCAAGTACCAATGGCCAGCGTGCTCGAAAGTAGATACTCGAGAAGTTTTCCACGAATATGAACACCCCGGCACCGAGGACGGGTCCCAGAAGCGTTCCAAGACCTCCCATAATGGCCATGACCATGGGCAAGAAAGAAGTCATGATGCCGAAGTGGTTGGGTGAAACAAAAAAGTTATAGTAGGTAAACAGCACGCCGGCGATACCGGCAAAGGCTCCGGAAATTACAAAGGCAGTGTATTTATGGAGCCACGTGTCATATCCCACGGCTTCCATTCGAGATTCATCCTCCCGGATGCCCACGAGAGCGCGTCCATAAGGCGAACGCACCAAACGGTATAACAAGAGGAAGCTTATCCCGAAAAAAAACAGAACCACGTAATAGAACGAGGTCGTGTCCAGGGTGAAGCCAGGTATGGCGAGATCCGGCAGGAGTATGCCCGTAATACCCTGCATGCCCGGAGAATTGAACCATTTCACGTTCCACGTAAGACTGTATAGCATTTGCCCCAGAGCAAAGGTCACCAGCAGGAAGTAGATACCAGATGCCCGCAGCGCGATAATCCCGAACAGGGCGGCAGTGAACGTCGCGACCAGGACACCCAGAGGCGCACTGATCCAAAAGAGCTCGACATTGTAATGGAGCTTCAACAGGGCCACCGTATAGCCTCCGGCCCCAAAAAAAGCGGCGTGTCCAAGGGAAAGGAGCCCTGCATAGCCAAAAACGACATTGTAACTCATGGCAAAGAGGGCAAAGATGAGAAACCTCGTCATAAGCCCTTCTCCATACGTGGACAGGAAGAAAGGGATTATGGCAAGAATCAAAGCCGCGCCCACATACGGCACCGCCCCGAGCAGCCGGCCTTGTTCGGGTTGGCGTCTTTCTATTTCCATCTCCTAGACTTTTCTCCCAAGAAGACCTGCAGGTCGAACAATCAAGACGACGAGCATCGTGAAATACATCGTGAACATGGCCAGTTGCGGAAACACCGCCCTCCCAAAGGAATCAATCACCCCTATCAGAATCCCTCCGAGCAGGGCTCCCTGGATCGACCCAACGCCCCCGACGATGATGACAATCAGAGCGAG
Organism: Desulfatiglandales bacterium; assembly: GCA_035527895.1. GTDB lineage: Bacteria > Desulfobacterota > DSM-4660 > Desulfatiglandales > B25-G16 > JADFWK01. The sequence goes on along the minus strand of DATKZQ010000060.1, from coordinate 8,553 downwards.
AAGCAGCACCTCCAAACCCAGGGAGGTGCGTACCCCCAATAACTGGGCCCCAATGACGCCCGCTACGCCGGCGATGAATGAAGCGATGAAGAAGATAACCGCAAAGGCCCGCTCCAGATTGATTCCCAATCCCATGGTGGTTTCCTTATCATCCATCCCAGCACGAACAATGGCACCCATTCGAGTCCTGTCCTGGAGCCACCACAGACCAACCCCCAGGATAAGCCCGATCAGGATGACAGCCACCCGGGCCTTGGGGTAGGCCCTGCCCAGGATTTCAAAGGACCCCTTCAGGAACTCGGCCGTAAAGGGCATTCTCGGCCATCCGCTCCAGATCCAGAGACAGAGGTTCGTCAGAATGTAGACGAAACCAAAGGTCAGCAAAACCTGTTCATTCGGCTGCTTATACAGGCGGCGCAACAACCCGCGCTCTATGGCCAGACCGACCAACCCGGCCGAAAGGCCCCCTGCCAGCAGGCCTACCCCAAAGGTAGCCCCCCATTTGACCGCCACAGTCCAGCCCACATAGGCACCAACCATATAGATTGCACCGTGGGCAAGATTCATGGTCCCCATGGCCCCCAGCACAATCGACATCCCGGAGGCAATGAGAAACAGAATCATGCCATAAGACACGCCATTGAGCAGGTTGATGACAAACCAATCCATCGCCTTTCAGCCTCTCTTGTCCGCTGAAGCGAACCGAAATGGGCAGGGCAGGTGCTTGTCCCACCCTGCCCCACACTGGCACTTACTTCAGTCTCGGGTCGACGACTCGTTCGTAAGTCTTGATCGGAGCCCAGTAAAGCTTCCCATCCTTCTTTTTGACTTCGGCAATGTAGCCGTTGGTGAGGGCGACCCCCTCCGGGCTCACAGCCAGGGGTCCCTGGGGCGTATCGATTTTCACCTTCAGCAGGGCCGGCCACAGTTTATCGTACGAGTCGTCCCCGCCGGTTGCCTTGAGGGCAGCCAGAATGGCGAGGGTAATGGCGTATGAATTGGACTCCAAGCCGCCCGGTGTTTGACCGAATCGTTGGGTCATTGCTTTTACCCATTTCTGGTTTACCGGGTTTTCCATGGTCGCCATATAGAGGGCCTGGCCCTTTAATCCCAGACAGATGTCGCCAAGTTCCGAGAGGATCTGATCCGGCATATCGGCTGCCAGGGTTGTTCCCAGGAGGGGAATCTTCACCCCGAATTCGTGGTATTGGGATATCCAGAGCTCAGCCGCCGAGGGGCCTTCAACAAAGTATCCGATGCAATCGGCCTTTTTCAGACCTGACAGGTAAGGACCAAAGTCCTTATTGCCGACTGGCCACCACACCTCCTGGACGACCTTTCCCCCTCTTTGTTCGAACGCGAGCTTAATGCCCTTGATGAACCCGCGGCCACCCGCGTAGTCGGTGCCTGCGGTGATCATGGTCTTGTAACCCAGGTCAGCAGCATAGTAACCCACTGGAGCGGTCAGCCCAACCAGGGTGGTTGGATAGATAAACCAGTTCTTGTATTTTGTCAGTTCAAGGTCACCGCAATAGAAGGTGGCAGTCAGGACTTTCTTGCCCGCAAGATAGGGGGCGATCGCCATGTGCGCATCGCCCATGAGGGGGCCGATAATGATGTTCACCTTGTCCCGCTCAACCAGCTTTTTAGCCTTTTCCAGGCAGACATTCATGTCAGCCGCGGCGTCCTCAGCGATCAACTCGATCTTCCGACCCCCAACCGTGTAGTTCACCTCTTCGAGTGCCGTGACGATGCCGTTCCTAAAGAGAGGCCCGATGAATGCGATGGGGCCGGTGAGATTCAAAATAGTACCGATTTTCAACACCTTTGCCGCCTGAGCCCTCTCCACAGAGACACCAACAATGAGAGAAACCACAAATACAATGGCCAGAAGCAGTGTCATGAATTTTTTCATTCTCCTACCCTCCATTTCGAAATGAATGTTCGTTTTTCCCATCTACCGTTGCCAAACCCTTTTTAGCACCTCCCTTCTATTAAAAGACTAGACCTCTTTAGAGCTCCATATGTGAGCTCTTCGAACGACAAATGGTCTGCTATTTGACGGAAAAGGAAATCTCACTCTAATCCACCCAGATGGGTTTATTTTTTGTTCAGAGTGGCACAATCCCACCCTAGCTGGTGAAACATATCTACAAAATTCCAATGGTCTCTCACATATTTTATTTTTCCATTTTCGATCAGGGCAAACTGGCAGAATTGACAGTCGAATCTCTTGCCGGTTACCGGCATGCCGAAGAATTCTTTTTTAATCGTACCACTGATCCTGCCCATAGTGACAACCTTGTTCCCCTGAACCACGTAGGCCTCCGTGTAAGCCTTAAAATCCGGAACGGCATTGACCCAACCGTCACCGAATTCCCGGATACCATCATGTCCAACGGCCGGTTGCATGGTGATATCGTAATACACACCATCCTCGGCCATGACTGAAAGAACTTGATCGACGTCCTGATTGGTCCATCCCTTCAGTTCCGTAATAACAAGCTTCAAATTTTCCTTTTCCTGTGGAGAAAGATCCTCGTAAGAATCAACATCCACATAAAGTAAATCTTCTTCACTCATAAGCCATTCACGAGTCTTCATTTTACTCCTCTCCTTCTAAAGAATTATTGTTTTTCCAGAATCAAATCCGGCGCTTCAGGCATTAGAAAAGACCTGCTCTTCTCGCCACCATTACTGAACATAGATCCGGGGTACCCTTCCACCCACGTCGCAGACTACTTCATAATCGATTGTGCCGATCTTTTCCGCGACTTCGTCCACAGGCGGATTTTCACCGAAAAGAATCGCTTCATCTCCCGATCGGATAGTTTCTATCCCTGAAACGTCTACCATGCACATATCCATGCAAACACGGCCGATCAATGGTACTCGCCGGCCTCTGATCAACACGCTTCCTTGATGACTTCGTAAAAAGTCGGAAATGACCATTTTCCGTCATTCCGGCGAAAGCCGGAATCCAGTCTTTTCAGTTAGTTACAGAGGTCCTGGACTCCGGTTTTCACCGGAGTGACGACTTTTTACGAGACCATCTTCCTTGATTAGACAATAACCTGTTGTATCCATCAGCATATCCTACAGGAAGGGTTGCCACTACGGTCTCCCTTTTTGTGCGATAAGTCCCCCCGTAACTGATAGGAGTACCGGGTGGGACGGATTTCACGAATGTCACGTTTGTTTTTAGTGTCATCGCCGGTTTCAATCTAATGCTCCGGCTCACATGCATAGATGGATATAAACCATATATCATGATCCCCGGCCTTACGAGGTCAAAATAAGACTCAGGGAAGTCCAATATGGCAGCACTATTGGCAATGTGCCGTTTGGGTATTTTGAATCCGGAATCCTCAATTTGTCGGACCAGGCAGTTAAAGATCTCAATTTGTTTTTTTGTAAAGACCTTGTCCGTCCCATCAGCAGAAGGGAAATGGCTAAATAGGCCTTTTACTTTCAGGTTCTTATACCGGCTAACCTTTCTTATAAGCTCCAGAGCATCCTCTGCTGCTACTCCAATCCGTCCCATTCCGGTATCAACCTTTATGTGCACATTAACCTTAGCCGATGCCTTACGGGCCTCCTGATCCAAGGCCAGTGCAAGTTCAAGAGTGCAGACTGTTTGCTCCAGTCCGAGATCTATTACCTTATTGGCCTCATCAGGTTGAATCAAACCCAGGATAAGAATAGGGGCCTTAATACCCGCTTTTCTTAACTGTTTCCCCCCCCCCTCAGGCAGGGCAACACCGAGACAGTTAGCCCCGCTTTCAAGGGCTGACAAGGCGACTTCCACCGCACCGTGGCCATATCCATCGGCCTTTACCACTGCCATCAAATCCCTCTTGTTTCCTATCCTTCTTCGAATTTCGGCAATATTATGGGATATGGCTTTGAGATCTATGATTGCTCTTGTTAATCTTCTTACATTCCTGTTTGTTTTCACCTTGGATGAATTGTCTTTCTCTTTGTCGAGCAAGAATCTAGGTCGTTTCTGTCACATTGGTTTTCAATGACTCCAAGGCCTCACGGACGAAATCGAGTGAACTCTTTGAATCCTCAGCGAGAAACAGATTGTCTTCGCTCGTGGGTACATAGCCTTTTGCTATCTTGATAGCATTTTCAATATATGAGAGACGGATCTTCCGTATATCGAAATCTTCCACTCTCATTTGATCAGCCTCTTCAGGAATGACGATTGCCTTTCCGGGAACATTCTCTTCGGGATTTCCTCTTCGCACCTCGATCCCATTTTCTCTTGCGAAGGTGAGCTGAGAAGAGGGCAATTTTCCAGCAGCCGTGTGTTCTGTTTCCTGAACTACCAGGATTTCATCCCTATCCATTTCTCTTGCAATAGGAATAGCTCCGGCCAAGGAGGTGTTTCCTGCGGGTCCTCTTTCCATCCCTTCCAGCTTTGCCAACAGCTCAGTTGTATAAAAGACCTCACCCTGGCTGATCAAAACGTAGCGATCAAGATAGCGAAGACCACGAGCGCAGTTTCTGGGTACATCTGTTCTATCAGGCCGCGTGAGAAAAGGTATGCCAAAACCCGTATGCCCAGTAGTGAAAGATTTTCGATTAAAATCCACATCACTCGCCATATGGAGCCCTCGAAGATCCACCGAGACACCAACAACAACGGTGTCGTGGCTCCCAGCCTTCTTCAATCCCCGGGCTGTTCCCGTTACATTACCTCCTCCTGCATGGGTCACTGCTACCATATCGGGAAATCGGCCTTCCCGTTGAAAAGTCTGCTGCGCCAATTCGTACCCCAAGGTCTCAATGCCCATTATGCTAGTGGGAATATACAGCGAAGCACTGAAAAATTCTGTTTCTTCCAAAACTCGGAGCATAATATAAAAAAGTTCTGGCCCCACGGTTAACTGCCAAACTTCCGCACCATAAGCCTCACAAGCTCTTGTCTTTTCAAGTATCTCTGGTTGTCCCACTTTCCTACTGTCGTATACCTCTTGAAGAATAATAGTTTTCAGACCACGTTTGGCAGCTTGGGAGGCTACCGCAGCACCGTAGTTCCCTGAACTGGCAGTTACCACTCCTTTGTACCCTAACTTTTTCCCATGATAGACAGATAAGGCTGCCCGACGATCCTTAAAACTTCCACTCGGATTGGCCGCCTCATCCTTGACAAAAATCCGTCCTCCTTTTCCTGGAGGTGAAATTGATCGGACAAGTTCTGTTATGTTTTTTAGTTCTACTAAGGGTGTTTTGCCGACTCCTGTTTCTTCTAATACTCTTTGTGCATCTTCCAAAGAATATTGGCAGGAATTTATCAGTCCTTCGTAATCGAAAGCAATAGGGGATATCTCAAACTTCTCATAGTCAATACCCGTTGCATTCCTTAAGATATCTTTCTTCCTTGACATGACTGCTGAATAGCTAATATCCATCCAATCTTCCCCTTATGATCCTTTTAAGTTCTTTCTAATTGTTTCTAACTTCATTACCAATTGATAGAAGTTCCTTCTGGGGTTCTCCAAAATTATGATCATAAACGGGGTTAACCTGATAAAGGATTCCCGATATCTCTCTACCAATAAATGTTTGGATCGTAACTTCATCCCCTATATTCGCATTTTCATCTACAAGAAAACCCTTAATCCAGCATTCATAAGGTACGGACTTGGTGCAAGCAGGAAGATTATCGGGTCTTTGATCGGGTTCCAAGATGATTTTATGGATCTGAACCAAGTCATCTCTTTTTGCATCAGCCATGGATTATTGCTCCTTATCTTTCAAAAACCGGGGGGCGATATCGCTGAAACGATGACCAAAGGTACGCCACCAGTATTTGTGAACCGATGTGGTGTGTTCTCAGTTATATATATCGAGTCTCCCTCTTTTAGGTCATATTTATCATCCCCAAGTTCGATCCTACATTCTCCTTGAAGTACAAGAGCAGCTTCATCTCCTTTATGGGCCATAGAAGATTCAGCACTAATCGCCCCAATCTCCAATTTGCTAAGAAGAAATTCAATGCGATGATTGTGATTTACGGATAGCAGCTGGTAGATTAATCGAGAATCTTTATTGACGAGAACTTTTCTTTCGTCTTTTCTTACAACCGGTCCATTCGTTGAGGCTGATTCATCGAAAAAATGACTGACAGGTGTACCAAGGGCCAGAGCGATTCTTCGAAGGGAATTAATTGATGGATTGATAATACCTCTTTCCACTTGACTCAAAAAGCTGAGACTCACTCCGGTCTTTTCAGCTAGGTTTACAAGGTTCATTTTTTGGGCCTTCCTCGCCCTCCGAATTATTGCACCCCGGAATGTGGCGTCTGGATCCTTCATGTTTTTTATTTAAATAATACTGAAAATATTGTCAAGTTTTGTTTTTATAGTGTAAAATATTTTTTGATCAACTCCAATTTGAATGACCGCAAAGATGGATCATTCATAGGTATACAAAGTTTTGGACTTAAAAGTTCTAGGAAGATACCTAATTGATAATATTGCATTATATTGTGTTACACACTATACAACTTACCTTTGTCAACGAGGCCAGAGGGGCCGTAGTTGTGCCGGTTTAATTGATAATACAAACAAACATTTTATTTCACTTATAGTGTAATTTTCTGTGAAATTTGGGACGTGCATAAGATTATAAGTTTATTTCGCCAACAATGAAAATGGGGCCCCCATCAAAAGGGAACACGGGGACCGCTCTTAGTCTAAGTGTGCTTGGATTCTGAAGGGGGGATCAGGCTTTGCTTTTTGAATTGCTCAGCATCGTTTTGCTTCCTGAAGCAGAACTCCTCACCAACCGTAGATGTAGGAAGCACTTCAGTAGTCGCAGGTATTCACTATTCAAGTCCTGGCCCCAAATTCTCACAAAATGAAAAATGAAGAAAAAACAAAAGAGTTGCTCATACAGGAATTGGTAGAACTGCGCCAGCGGGTTGCTGAGGTGGAGACATCAGAAACCAGCTGCAAACAGATGGCGGAGGAACTGGAGGCAGAAAAGAGCAAGGTGGCCTTCATTGTAAACTCCATGCCGAGTGGGATAGATATTGTAACTAAGGACTACAGGGTCCAATTTCAAAACAAATTCCTGCTTGATCGATTCGGTGATTGTAGAGGAAAGCTTTGCTATAAAGAATACAGAGCCAGGGACAAGCCCTGTTCAGATTGCCCCATGAGGAGGGCCATTGAGAGTAATAGGGTAGAGCGTACTGAACTGATAGGAGCAGATGGACGAGATTATGAAGTACTCGCTACACCGATACAGAATCCCGATGGGACCAGGTCGTCAGTTGAGGTGATAGTGGACATCTCCGCGCGCAAGTGGGCAGAGAAAGCACTGAGAGAACGAGACGCGGAGTTAAAGATTAAGACCTATAGCCTTGAGGAAGTAAATGCTGCCTTGAGGGTCTTACTCAAGAGAACGGATGATGACAAGACAGAGCTTGAAGAAAAGATAGTGGTCAACGTGAAGCAACTGGTCAATCCTTTTCTGGAAGAAGTGAAAAAGAGGCGATTGGACCCCGAACAAATGGCCTACATGGCTATGCTTGAGTCAAATCTCAATGACGTTATCTCCCCATTCTTGCACAACCTATCAGCTAAATATGTAAACCTGACTTCCACACAGCTCCGGGTAGCACATTTCATAAAGGAGGGCAGAACCACCAAGGAGATAGCAGAAGTTATGGTTTTATCCCCCCGGACGATTGAGACTCATAGAAAAAATATAAGGAAGAAACTTGGCATAGAGACAAAGAAGGAAAACCTCAGATCCCACCTGTTGCCTCTCCAATAATTGGTACCTTATGAAGAAGGGGACGTTGATTCCGAAAGCAACTTGATATGCCGTTTTACATTCGGCAATTCTTCAGCATCCGCTCTGGGATTGAGAGCTGTGAATGGGGAGCGCTGTTAAATACTTAGATTATCGCTGGGTCGGATATTCTTATAGACCTGTATAGATCTGTGGGGTTCTCATAAATTATCAAAAAATGATGAACCGGAAAAGACTGAAGTTACTTTTTTATCAGCGTCCCGCTTATACCTATCTACCGATTGGTAACGGACTATTCAATCTCTTCAGGGAAAGCAATAGTCTCTCGGTTAAGAGGGGACGGGATGTAGACCAGGCTGATTTCTAGCTTTCCTAATGCCTTTTCCTTGATAGCCTTCCTTGGGATTGTGACATCCAAAGACCCTTCGGTAGTTTGATCAGGCTTGGTAATCCTCAAGTACACAGAAGCTGTCGCAATTTTCTCACCAGATTCAAAATCGATTGGCTTCCCAGCTTGGTCCAAGTATTCAACGGTGACCCCTTGGATATCCAGCATACCTTTCGATTTGTTGGTTATTACCATGTGACCCGTGAGCTTCGGGGTTTCGACGATCTCTTTAGTAGCTATGTCTTCAATCGTGGTGACTTTAAGGTCGCTAAGCACTATAAGAAAATTCTCGCCCTCAACCTCAGCCTTCGGTGGAACCAAATTCTTTGTGATTCGCTCCTGTGTGGGCGCCTCCACCTTCCTCTCACCACAACCAAAAAATCCAATGGCCA
>DATKZQ010000059.1:0-12724 GCA_035527895.1 Desulfatiglandales bacterium | reverse complement strand
CGTCCGGGCTACTACCGTGGCCAGATATCTGCAGGAGAAAACCGGCATTGACGCCGGGCTTCTCTCCGCCATAGGCTACGGCGAATACCACCCCGTTGCCTCTAATGAGAGCGAGGAAGGGCGGGCCAAGAATCGCCGTATTGAAATCGTGCTGGTACCAATAGAGATCGTGCCCGTCTCAAGGAAATAGGGGAGCTATAAAGGGGCCGTCTTTTCAGATAGCCTATCGGGGAAATGGGGCCAGGCCGATGATGTTGATCCTTTTATCGGTCAGCATACCCAGAATTAGAAGCGGTCCGTATGCTGTGAAACACCGCGATATTTCATCTATACGATACGTAGTATTAAGTGCCAGAAGTCTTTGACCGATTTGCCGAGGTCTTCTATGAGGCCCTCCGGTTTTAAGCCCCGTCTTTCGGTATTGGTTATATGACTGACTCCCTTCTTTGGCGGTTCATCGAGCTGGCGGCTTCCTGAGGGGCACCTCCTTGTTTTGATGGTTACTGTTTGCTTCTTAAGCATACCTGGAGATCGTCTCCCTTGGCTATGCTCTGGAGGTGCCTTTTATATGATTATCAGGCTTTGATTCGCTTGGAATGACCTTCTACCCGTTTAATATCCATGGTATGTGAGGGCGTTGATAACTAACTGTACCACTCAGATTCTCCTAGGTTTGATGGATACCAGTTTTCCAACGCAAATCAACGGGATCAGTAGAGGTACCTATTCGTATAGCATCTTGAACTAAACAGATTTCATAAGAAGAAAAGGCCGGTTAAAATGGACTAATAGTAATTGATGATGCTGAGGATACAGAAATTATATCAAAACAGCCGTCCATTGTTTGTTGGGATTTCGGGTGCTGAGCGGCGTTTTATCAATTCGTTCAGCGTTAAATAACTTGATTTTAGTGAAAAAGAGGTTATAATATAACCGATTTTGAAGGCTCGCCTTCGTTGGCGGGCCGGTTTCGTTCTGAGGGGAAGATCAATGTGTCACAAGTGGCAACCTCACGTGTGGAGCCATGAAAATCTATCAGGAAGGAGGATGTCACGATGACCAATGGAATCGTAAAGTGGTTCAATGACCGCAAAGGCTATGGCTTCATTGAGCGAGAAGATGGTGCTGATGTATTCGTTCATCATTCAGCAATCAATGCAACTGGGTTCAAGTCTCTCAATGAAGCCGACCGAGTTACCCTTGAAATAGAGCACGGGGAAAAAAGGACCTGCTGCAGCAAATGTCACCGCAGTTTAGCTCATTGTTCTGAGGAAAAAGGGCATTCCATAGATTTATGATGGAGTGCCCTTAGCATCATGATTACAAGATCAAATCAACAAATTTAACCTACAAAATTTTCTGTAATGAGAAGGAGGTCAGAATGAATATCTATGTAGGTAATCTGTCCTACGAGGTCAGCGAAGAGGATCTGCAAGAGGCTTTTGGAGCCTTCGGACAGGTGGAATCCGTCAGAATTATTAAGGATAAGTACAGTGGCCAATCAAAAGGGTTCGCATTCGTGGAGATGCCCGCTGGGACTGAAGCCCAGTCCGCAATAAACGACCTGAACGGCAAGGAGTTGAAGGGACGAGCGCTTAATGTTAATGAGGCTCGCCCTCGCACCGAAAGTCGTGGTGGTAGCGGAGGATATGGTGGTGGTAGCGGAGGATATGGTGGTGGCAGAGGAGGACAAGGGGGTAGGCGACGCTCCTATTAAATAGCGCTCGAGGATAACCTTAAACCCATTCACCGGCCCAGTGAGGAGCCCCGCAGGGGTGTTCTTTTTTTTCAACATCAGAATAAATTTGAATGAAGACAAAACGAAAAAGGGGACACATTCCGAAAGCAACTTAATATGCCGCTTTACATTCGGCAATTCTTCAGCATCCGCCATGGGATTGAGAGCTGAGATGTGTGGCGGAGTGGGACGTAAATCTGTGTAAAATGGTCGCGGTAGGAATGCCGGTCGCCCGGCACCCGCCGGGTAGAAGGGGCAACCGGATTGGCGCCCCAACCCCCACAGAACGTAGCGTGCGATTTCCCGCACTACGCTCTTCAGAATTTGCTTCACAGCACAGCTAATGATTTCAATTCCTCATAGGGAATGAAGATCTTTGGACGCTGTAACGGAAATATGGTTTTCATGTACTGAAACCTCTCCCAAGTAACATAGCTCTTTTGGCTCCGGCTGCTGAGCATTCTACGCCAGTACCTTTCGGTGAAACGATAGATCCTTTTCTAGAGGAAATTAGGGACGTTGTTGAATTTGATGAATTAAACTGCAAGGGGTCAGGCCTGCCCTTGACTCTTGCTTACTATCTCAATGCTTCTGAACCGAAAGTGATCAAGCGCCGCACCATTCCGGATACCCACCATGAGCCCATCTTATCAAAACCCCCTTTTATTGCTGATATCCTCCGGATATTGCCTAGCTCAAGAGCAGAAGGATATGCCCAAAAAGAGGGTTTAAAGAATACAGCTTTCTCTGAGAAATCGATACCTGCTTTATATTTTATATTTGATTTCGTCATCTCTGGTAAAATCAGGCGAGGTTCAGATAGAAGCTGGAAATGGTAACTTTTGGCCTAGAGGAATCCGCCTCAATATATTGTTAGTTTCTCTGATAATGCGATCGTGCTCCATCAGCAGTGAAGTTGTATTTGACAATAGCGACAAATTAGATATTAATTAAAATGAAGGCTATTCATTTTGGACGGCCCATAGTTGATAGTCTGGCAAAAAGTCGGGCATCCTTTACACCGCCATTATGGGCGTACGCCCATAACTGTAGTCAAATGGAATGAATGATATGCAACGCATAATGCCACTGGATGTTACAAGCTGCCCGGCCGACTGTTTTTTCATCGGTTAGGTCGTGTGTTTGCTGAAGAACCAATGCACCAAGGACCGTGTTCAACTCTTTCGTAGGCCGACCACCAAAGCCATCAATGAACCACCCTGCAGCAAGCTGCAGGGTATCCAATGTCAAAGTCCCCTCCCTTAATGGGAGGGGATAAAGGGGAGGGTGACCAAATATTTCATCACCCCCACCTAACCTCCCCCATCAAGGGGGAGGCACTATAGCGTAACCCTGCAACAAGCTGCAGGGAATTATCAAGTTAAAATAGTCGACGGCAGCAAGGCTATATCTTTGGGGATCTAAGGACGGAATCGGGAAGGTGTCAGGGGTTATCGGAAGGGAACACCGCAGAAATGGGTGTCATTGATGGGTTTTATCGATATCTATGGTTATGTCACCTTGATCACCATACTCTCGAGTCTCTTCGTCTCTGGCGTACTGCTTCAGGTATTTAACGATCTGCGCATAATCCTCGCCTGAAATCTTTCCCTCATGAACCAACTTGATTATCTCGGGATTCGTAATGAGGGCCGACACATAGGCAGCGAAGACATCGAATTCTTTTCTGAGCAACTCTAACTGCAGCTCCTGCCTCTTCAACTCCCTTATGACTGCCCTATCCGCCGCATCTTCCCTGTCCAGTTCAGGGGCACCGGCACTACCCTGTGCGAGTATAGATAGAATAACGTCATCTCCCACGTCGACCTTCTTCATCTCGATAATCTCATCAACAGAGAGAAGCGCCCGAGCGATCGCATCCGTGCGCACGATTTCCCTCAGCACGGTATCGCTTACCCCTGCTTTCTTGAGCCTGACGATGTCCTTGGGATCTATAGCAGAGGCAATCGACACGGAAAAAACGAAATGCCACAGCAGCGTTATGATTACCGCATATTTAGTCATTTTATTCATCAGGTCGCAGCCTCTGTCGTTGTCCGTTCACCGTGAGATTGAAAATGAAGGTGAACGGTGAACCTCTTCACGTTCTTAGTGAATTCTTGAGCACGCTCATTTCCGCTGGGCAAGCCCCTGGCTTATCCGGGCAGCCTTTTCTACCTTTACAAATGAGAGGATATCCCCTACTGCCTCTCCCTTCATTTGCGAGAGAAGCTCTATGGCAAACGGCGTATCCAGTTTCTCCACCAAGCTCGCTGCCTTTTGTGCTTTCATGGCGGAATATGCCTTTATGAGGTGCCTCATCTTGGCCTGGTCAGCGGCATCTCTTTCTGCCGTCATGGCTCTGATTTCGTTCCTCAACTCCGTCAGTGTGGCGAGTTTTTTGGTTAACTCCTCCTGGATCGCCAGGAGCTCCGCCCTCTTCCTTTCAAGCCCTTCCGCTTCTAGCCGTAACTCGGATTGCCGAGCCAGAAAGAACTCCAGGTCGATTTTCTCATCATAGGCAGGGCTCTCGCCCGTGTCTTCCGTGGCCTCAGGTTCCTTTTGCACCTCTTCCGATGCCATGGCATCTTTCAGGGGGTCGAACTCGGCTCGGTAGATAAAAACGGTGCCCAGTACAATCTTCACCACAATCAGGGAAACGAGAAAAAGCTGGGTTAACAACTTCATGGTTTTCGATCCTTTCTCAGGATAACCAATTCATCCATTGCCTTTTGTTCTTCCTGCTCAGTGCTCAGCTTATAGGCCTTTGCCTTAAGATCCCTGAGCACCTCTAAGCTTTTTTTCTCCACTGATCTCGTTGTGAGGGCCGACTTCTTGGCATGTATCTCTTCCTCTCCCTGTCGGAGCTTCAGATCCGCTTTGTCGAGGTCCTTTTTTAAGCTGCGGAGAAAGGACTTATACAGGTGATAGCGGGGAACGTCGATTCCCTTAAAGCCCTCGTCGGTGCATGCCTCAGCCGTCTCCATTCTCTTGTCCGTCAATTGCTTGGCCGCCCGTTTTCTCTGTGCCTGCTCATGCCTGGCGTTAAACAAATCTCTCTGGGCCCTCTTTTCCTGGTACCTTCTGTAGCCGAGTATGGAGTCGAGCCTGAAGGAGAACCTCTTCATCAACCGTATCTCCGATTCGCTTTGAACCTGGTCTATACGCTCAAGTATCCGAAAACAGCCCTCGTAGTCGAGCGACGCTCTCCTGAAAGCTCACCTTTTGATGGATGTCCTGCTGGAGAAATGCGTTAATCCTCACGATCATGCTCTTGGCAAAATCTATCTCCGGGTCACTTCCATCCACGTATGCGCCGATGTTAATCAAATCCTCGGCCTCCCGGTAGGTAGAGAGAACCTTGATCAGCCTTCTGGCGCTATGCAGATGCTCGGGATCCACAACATCCTTCATAACCCGACTTATGCTTGCCAGGACATCCACGGCCGGGTAGTGTCCCTTCTCGGCAAGGCGTCGTGAGAGCACGATATGCCCATCCACGGTGGAGCGAACGGCATCGGCTATGGGCTCATTCATATCATCGCCTTCAACCAGAACATTGTATATGCCCGTTATGCTGCCACGTTTCTCCACCGTTCCGGCCCTTTCCAGCAGCTTCGGGATCTCGGCAAATACGCTCGGGGTGTAGCCTTTTGCCGACGGTGGTTCGCCTGCGGCCAGCCCCACCTCGCGCAATGCCATGGCAAATTTGGTAATCGAGTCCATCATCAGGATAACATCCAGGTTCTTATCCCTGAAGTACTCTGCCAGGGTGGTTGCCAGACGACTTCCACGAATCCTGACCAGTGCCGGGGAATCAGAGGTGGATGCGATAACGACTGATTTTCTCAATCCTTCCTCACCGAGGCTTTCTTCGATGAATTCCCTCACCTCTCTGCCCCGCTCCCCGATCAGGGCTATAACCACGACATCTGCAGCCGTATTCTTGGCAATCATACCCATAAGTATGCTCTTGCCCACTCCGGAGCCTGCCATGATGCCTATTCTCTGGCCTTTTCCGACCGTTAGGAGCGCGTTTACAGCGCCTACCCCGACATCGGTCACCTCCCGGATCACCTCTCTGTTGAGTGGGTTCAGCGGGTCCCCGTAAATGGGGTATTCCTTCTCGCCTTTTATCGGGCCTTTACCATCTATGGGGCGACCAAGGCCGTCAATGACCCTGCCGAGATACCCCTCCCCCACCGTAACCGAAGGCCTCCTGTCGATGTCAACAATCCGGCTTCCGGGCTTGATTCCCCTCATCTCACCAAAGGGCATGAGGATCACCCGCTTGTCCTTGAATCCCACTACCTCGGCTTGAATGTGGTTGCCCTCCTGGTTCTCGATGACGCACTGACTGCCAACACTGAGACCCGGTCCGTGCCCCTCGGCCACAAGCCCGGCTATTTTGACAATCTTACCCTGCAGCTTCATGGGCTGGCAGGCGTTGACAGCCTCCCTGTAGTTATCCCAATTGATGTTAGTGTTCAGGTCAGTCATCTTTCCTATCGGCAAACACCTGTTCAAGGCACTGATGGATCTTGTCTAACTGTGTCTCAACCCTGGCATCCACATCACCATACGGGGATTCCAACAGGCAGCCACCTCTGGTAATGGAGGGATCGCTGGTAACGGTGAGCGCCTTTAATTCCTTGACAGCGGCAAAGAATTCTGGCCGCAATTCCTCGACATAATCGAAATCCTCTGGGCTAACCCTGAGAGTTGCTTTGCTCTTTTCCGCTGCCAACTTGAGCGCCGATAATACGGTACCTTCTATGGCGGCGTCATCAGATCTGATATTGCGATGGATAACCTTCTGGGCAATGGCAAACACCAGCTCCACTATCTCCCGTTCATAGTGGGCCAAGATCTCCTGCCTGAGGCTATCCATTGATCTGAGGAGATTCTCAATGTTTTCGAGCAGTTTGAGTGCCTTCCGTTGACCTAGTTCAACTCCATCCTTCTCTCCCTGGGCGAATCCCTTCTCGTATGCCTCACGCTCGAGGGCCGATGCCTTTTCTTGGGCCTCTCTGAGGATATCCTCTATCTCTTTCCTCTTCTTGTGATGATCCGTGGTATTCTCAAGGGGGACGAAATCCGCGGCCTCTTTTCCTCCCCTCTGTGGTGAGGAAATGCCGGTTCCCCTCATCTGCCCTGTCAACGAAGAGGGTTCGAAGGAGTCCATCTCATATTTGGCCCAAGGCTTATCTTTGGCAAGGTCTTTTGACTGGCTAGACAAGAACGTCCTCTCTTCCTCTGCCGGCCAGGACTATCTTCCCCTCTCCCTCAAGGGTCTTGGCTGCCCGGATGATAGCCTGCTGCGCCTCTTCAACCTCTCGTAACCTGACAGGCCCTAAGACCTCCATGTCCTCTTTCAGCATAAGCGCAGCCCGCTCCGACAGGTTGCCGAAGATCTTCGTTTTCATGTCTTCAGAGGCGGTCTTCAGGGCTTTGATCAGTACCTGGTTGTCTATGTTCTTGAGGATTTCCCTAAAACTCCTGTCATCGACCTGCAAGAGATCTTCAAACACGAACATCTTTTGCCGTATCATGTCTGCAAGATCGGGATCCTCTCGTTCTATATTCGCGAGGACCATATCCTCTGTCTCACCGTCAGTCTGATTCAAAATGTTGGCCAGTGCCTCGACCCCGTCGAACTTCCTTGAGGCCACCCTGACCTTGGATAGGTCTTTTTTTATGGCCTCATCCAGCTCCTTTATGATCTCATCCGGCACCTGCCCGATCCTCACAACCCTCAGGCCGATATCGGCTCTTGTTTCCTCGGGAAGCAGGGTCATGATCTCCCCTGCCTTTTCAGAAGGAAGGTAAGAAAGGATAAGGGCAATGGTTTGAGGGTGTTCTCCTCCAATGATATTCGCGATGTTCTCAGCCGGCACGTACGCCAGATCACCGAAAGGGGCATCGGCATCGTCGCCCCCTATGGCCATAAAGACCTTTCGTGTCATTTCATCGTCTAGCGTTTTTGTGACAACATTCTTCAGGAAGGACCTTCCGGAGATGGGTATATTCATCTGCGTTCCAAAACTGATAAGGAATTCATTGATGACCGCATCCATTACCTCGACGGATATATAGGTAATGTTAGCCATGCATTTTCCAATCTTCTGTATGCTTTCTTCATCCAATCTCTTGAAGAATGATTTGGTGAACTCCTCACCCATGGCCAGAAGAAAAATGGCCGCCTTTTGGGGCCCCGTTAAGCTATCCGGATCTAGTTTTCTATTGCCGGCCATTACTCTTTCCCGGTCACCCACCCCTTAATGAGTTGTTCGGTCTTTTCAGGATTGGTTTTAGTGAGTTCAAGGGCTCTTTCTTTTTGACCCATCCCCCTGGATTCAGGGATTCGCGCATACCCCGTACTACCTGCAGGAAGCTCCAAGTTTTCCGAGATGGCTTCCTGGCTCATTTTCCTCAGGTTTTTGAGCAGAGGTCGTACGACCAGGAGAAATACCAGAACCACTAACGCGAGGTTTATCGCGGTCTTTCGGTACCTTCCCACCAATTCCAAGATGTCAAAGCCGCGCCCCGTGCCCTCAGGCAGTGTGTCTGCCGAAATGTTCTCCGAAAATGGAATTGAGTTTACCGAAACCTGATCCTCCCTGTCCTCGTTGTAGCCCATGGCTCGCTTCACAATATCCTCGAACTTCTTCAATTCCTCTCCGGTTCTGGGGACATAGTTCTTCTTGGCAGTTCCGTCCGGCAGGGTCTCGGTCGCATAGGTACCGTCAATAACTGCTGCAACGGAGAGACGCTTGACGGTTCCGGCCGGTTTGAGAATTGTCCTGGTGATCTTGTTAATCTCATAATTCGTGGCGACATCCTTTTTGCTATTCCTCTTTTCAGCGCCGCTTTCACCGGGAACGACACCTCGTCTCTTATCAAGGACGGTGCGGGCAGCGTCACCGGCACCCTCGCTACTCTGCCCTGACTCTACAATATTTCTCTCGCTTCTCACGGCGGTTGCAAACGGGTCATACTCCTCTTCACTGAGGGTAACCTTGCTCAAATCAATCTCGGCATTTACCCGTACGATTGCCTTGCCGGTGCCCACAATTCCCTCCAGCATGCTTTGAACGTTTCCCCGTATCTCGTTTTCCACTTTGCTATTATAGTCGAGTTGTGCACTGCTCAAGATGGCCGAGGTGCTGTCTCTGTCTCCCCCCTTGAAGATCACCCTGCCCTTTGTGTCTACAACGGTTACCTGCCCGGACTCGAGGCCCTCGACCGCACTTGCAACGAGATGGACGATGGCAGCGAGTTTTCCCGGCGGCAAGTTGGATTTCAGATCCAGTTGTATTGCTGCAGATGCCGGCTTGCTCTCCTCCACGAAAAGGGACTCTTTCGGTATAACAATAAAAACCTTGGAGCCATTAACCTCTTTGAACTGGTTTATCGTCCTCGCTAACTCTCCTTGCAAGGCCCTCCGGTAATTCAATTCTTGCACGAAAGAGGTCGTTCTAAAATCGGCATGGTCGAATATCTCGAAGCCGATATTACCTCCACGAGGCAGGCCATCGCCGGCGAGATCAAGCCGCAGCTCATGCACCTTTTCGGCTGG
This sequence comes from Desulfatiglandales bacterium, assembly GCA_035527895.1. Classification (GTDB taxonomy): domain Bacteria; phylum Desulfobacterota; class DSM-4660; order Desulfatiglandales; family B25-G16; genus JADFWK01. The sequence continues at coordinate 3,407 of DATKZQ010000059.1, read as the reverse complement.
AACCATAACTACCGTGCCGTTTGCCTCAATCTTGTAAGGGATATTCATTTCCCTCAGCTTTGTGACAATGACACCTCCATCCTCGGGTGAAAGATTGTTAAACAAAACCTGGTAATCTGCCTGATTCGCCCACATAAATATCAGCGCAAACCCCCCGATCACCAGGGCCAGAACAAAGGCCATACTGATCTTTCTGGAAAGGGGCATGGATCGTACCAGATTGAGCAACTGAATTAATGCGTTGTTCATAGTGAAGAATCCTTATGCTATGGTCCGTTATCTGTTGCCGGCTTTGCGATAAACCGCTCCGCTGAAACAGGAAACTCGGGTGATCGTGAAATACGATTGTGTACTCACTCGTTCCTTTACGGAGGAACGCCACGTGCCTGTTCCAGCTCACACATGCGGCGGCGGATTCTAGCTGACCAAGAGAACCATGACTATCTATCTACCGTGGTGAAACTGATTGCTCAGGGATGCCGGTACAACAGAATAAGCCTGTTGTGAGAAAGCGTACTGCTGATTCAATCCGGGGCTAGAATTGCATATGCATTATCTCTCTGTATGCCTCGATGACCTTACCCCTGACGGTGAGGAGCAGCCGCATCGAAATGTCCGATTTTTGAAGCGCAATCATGGTCTCATGGATATCTGCCTTTCCGTGGAGAAGATCTACAATGGACCTGTTCGCCTCATGTTCCAAGGTGTTGACCTTGTTAATCGCCTTCTCTATGACCTCGCCAAAGGTTCCGGGGTTTTCTTGCTTAACCGTTCCACTCGTGTTAAGAGCAGCCTGCGAGAGGTTTTCGATCCCTGTCACGTCCATAGGTTACCTCCCTATTTCCAGGGCCTTGAGGGCCATCTGTGTTGTTGATTTGACCGCCGTAACATTGGCCTCGAAGTTTCTCTTTGCCACCAGCATATTGGTAATCTCGACGATCAGGTCTACATTGGGCTTGAGCACATATCCCTGTTCATCCGCATCGGGATGGCCCGGGTCAAAAACCTTCATAAAAGGAGCGTCATCCTCCACGATGTCCTCAATCTCCACGCCCTGAACCCTGGAGCTGAGCACCTGATCGAAGTCTTTCACCGGCTTTGTACTCATCACGACCATCTTTCTCCTGTATGGTCCTCCTTTTTCCGTACGGGTAGTCTCTAAGTTGGCAAGGTTACTGGCGATGACATCCATCCTCTTTCTCTGGGCATAGAGGCCAGAGGAACTGATCTCAAAAGATTTTAAAAAGTTCATACTACCTTCCTCCTTCTCTGATGACCTCTTTCAGCAAGGTCAGTTTTCTCAAGAGGGTTTCAATTGCTGTTCTGTATACCAGATTATTCTCCGTGAGCTTTGTCATCTCCTTGTCAATCTCAACCCAGTTGAAACCATTCCATTCGCCTTCCTGTTCAAAGGGTTCTACTCTGCCAGGTTCGTTGATGCCCAGGTCGATGTGTCTTGTATTCGTTCTGGCCAGGGCAAGTCCTCGCTGAGATTGAAGGGCCTGAGACAAAGCTTGCTCGAAATCGATCTCCTTCGGCTTATAGTTAGGTGTGTCAAGATTGCTGATATTACTGGTAATATGGGTATGTCGCTGGTGCGCTATGTCGATTGCTCGCTCAAGGCTCAAACATGTTTTCGCAAAGGTTACTTTGTCAGGCATAATTTTCCCTTTCCTTCGTTCAGTTGCTATCAACTACACATCTTAGCAATTTGCATGCCTTTTTCAGTGTGCCTCCATTTTTTCCCGGTACTCGTTGAGCTTATTCCGCAAGGTCCTTACGCTGATACCGAGGATGTCCGCTGCCCGCGTCCGGTTGCCGTCAGTCTGGTCAAGGGCAGAGAAGATTACCTTTTTCTCCATTTCTTTTAATGAAACGGTGGGCACAAAGGTGAGTTTCGTATCTTCGGCTGCATCCGCTTTATCATGGGTCAGAAGGTCCTCATATTGTATAAGATCCCCTTTACACATGAGGAGGGCCCTTTCTATAACATTCTCGAGTTCCCGAACATTGCCCTTCCAGGGCATCTGCATGAGCAGTTCTGCCACCTCTCCTGTCAAACCCTTGACATTTCTCCCGTCCAGCCGGTTGTACTTTTCGATAAAGTGTTGCGCCAGCAGGGGTATATCATCTCTCCTATCCCTCAGAGGAGGTAAATGGAATGGCACCACGTTCAAACGATAAAAGAGGTCCTCTCTAAATCTTCCATCCCTCATCTGCTTCTCGATATCCCCGTTGGTCGTGGCGATGATGCGAACATCCACTGGAATCGGTTCCATTCCACCAACCCTGTCGATCTCTCTCTCCTGGAGGACCCTGAGGAGTTTGGATTGAAGCTGAATGGCCATCTCGCTTATTTCATCCAAGAGCATGGTTCCATGATTGGCCAATTCGAACTTGCCCTTCTTGCTGGCAATGGCACCGGTGAAAGAGCCCTTTTCGTGGCCGAAGAGCTCGCTCTCCAGCAAGGTCTCGGGTAAAGCGCTGCAGTTTATCGCCACAAATGGTTTATGCCTGCGGTTGCTGTGGTTATGGATATATCGAGCAAAGAGTTCTTTGCCGGTACCTGACTCCCCTTGAATGAAGATGGAGGCCTGGCTGTCTGCGATGTCACGCGATTGCTCCAGGAGCCTATTCATCTCCTTATTCTTCGTTATTGTCGTGGACTTCTTGTCCGGTTTGCTTTTGATGGTGTTGAAGGGCCTGGTCGGTATCTCGGAGGCGATGATCGCCATCATCTCCGCTGTGAGGGGCTTTACGATAAAATCAGATGCCCCTGATCTCATGGCTTCCACTGCTTCGTTAACCCCGGCATCAGCCGAAATCAATATGACGGGCAGGGACTGGTTTACCTCCCTTATCCGTTTCAAGAGCTCGATACCGCTCATATGGGGCAGATTCAGCTCGGTTATGACAAGATCATAGTGGTCTCTGATTACCTTTTCAAATGCCACCAGACCGTCACCGACTGCGCTTACCTGATGACCTGCTTCAGCAAGGCGCTCGGCGATAGCCGATCGATCATTCGAGTCTCTGTCTACCAGCAATACCTTCGTTCTTCTCATGTCCCTTTCACCGTAATCCTTGTCTGTGCCATTCTTCTCCCAAAATCTGCTCAATGCCTACAGGCACGTTATTATCTCAATCGATCGGAATCGTCCTCACGTAGTGCCACTATGATGTATCCGAAGGACAACGAGTACATCCGATAGCGCTTTCGCTCATGCCGGTTTTCTCAAGGCCATATCTGTTGGCTTCAGTGCAGGCGGTGATATAGGCCTCCAGGAGGGCAACCTGGTGGTTCGCCCGCTCAAGCTCCTTGTGGGCGGTATCAAGCTCCTGGGTGAGTCGGTCCTGGTGAGCCCGGTTGGTCTCCTGGCCCCGGGTGAGCCCGAAGTGCTGATAGA
>DATKZQ010000058.1:0-21800 GCA_035527895.1 Desulfatiglandales bacterium | reverse complement strand
CGGTCTTCCATTCATCCATCAGTATTCTTTCCACAATACAGCGTTTCCTCTTTGTCCATTTTTAATTAGTAAATAAATGGCACTATCCGCTTAACCTTCCGGCTATAAGAGCGGTACTCTTCAGCAAATGCTTCGGATAGCTGGTTTTCCTCTATAGAAAGCACACGTAAGACCAGTATGAGGTAGATGACAAACAGGGCAATTACGAAAAGCGACTGTATCATAAGCGCAAGGCCCAATGTCATAGACAATACACCGGCACTTAGTGGATTCCTCACCAAAGAGTATATGCCCCAGGTAACCAGCCGGTCCTGGGAGCGTGGAGCGAAGCCCCCAGGCTGAAAGGTGTTGCGCAGAGCCAGGAAGCCAAGTACGACCATTGCGGTACCGCAACTTATTAAAGCCATGCCAATAGCCTCTAACCCATAGATTAGCCAAGGGATGCCTATCGCCACGCTAGTCAGGTCTAATCTTTGATACCAACCTATAATCAGCAAAACAGCAATCAAAGGGATAAACAAGATGAGTATATCCGTGTTGAAGCAGTTCTCCACCATGACTATATTTTGTCCTTCGGGTTTAATCTGCAGAAATCTCCCGGTGCAGGCCAGCATTGCCCCGCCCTGCAAGGCCAACACTACTAATAAAAATATCCCAACCCCTTGCTCACCAATAAGATGCATGAATCCTCCTTATCACCTAACATAATACTAGACTGCCGAAAAGGCGGAATTTTTTACGACTCCAAATCCGGCAGACCACATAAAAAACCTAAATTCAATATATTACCTTACGCCTTTGGATCACAGCCGCAAATGAATACGCCTTATAAGCCTTGCAATCAAAAAGGTCTGCTGGTAGAGTAATAGGTGCGGTAGTAGGGGAAATGAGAGCACCGTGTCGGGCTCTGGATAGGTAGAAGCGGAATAATAAGCATGCTGGCCACCGTGCGTTGTTTGTGAGCAGGGGACCCAAACAAGGCTTAGGGCGTTAAAATCTCTTACCATAGTAGACTGATACGGGCAAGAAGAAACTACCCGGACAAGTCAGCGATGTAATACGCAGCTGGCCTCAGACAATTACCCTCCTCTTTATAGTCTTAACTGCTTCCTCAGGCGTATCCACCACGGTTATGATATCCAGGTCGGATTCGGATATTGCCTTCTCTTTGATCAGGGTGTCCTTGATCCAGTCAATCAGGCCTTGCCAGTATAGAGAATCGATGAGAACGACCGGAAAGGATTTAATCCGCTTGGTTTGAATCAGGGTAAGGGCCTCGAAAAGCTCATCAAGGGTTCCGAAGCCACCTGGCATGATGACGTACGCTACTGCATACTTAACAAACATGACCTTCCTGATGAAAAAGTACTTAAAATCGAGCCGAACATTAGCGTACTTGTTTGCCTTCTGCTCTTGAGGAAGGTGGATATGGAGCCCTACCGACTTGCCGCCCGCTTGGGCGGCGCCTTTGTTGGCGGCTTCCATGACGCCGGGCCCTCCCCCGGAAATCACGTTAAAACCGCTTTCTACCAATAACCGGGCTACTGTTTGGGTTTTTTTGTAGTTAACGCTGTTAGGACGCGCGCGGGAGGACCCAAAAATGGTGACAGCCGGGTACACCTCGGGGAGGACATCAAAGCCCTCCACGAATTCTGCTATGATATTGAACATCCTCCAGGTATCATCCTTGGTGAGGTCGTCAACGATATACTGTCTCTCGCGCATAATCTGATCCCTCCTCAACATGGTGGTGTAAGCATTATTATCATAAGCCATCCGCTTTGTGGGATGGTATAGTTAGCTTTGTCCGTGAAAAGATTGTGTTAGCATTCGCTCGCCCGCTCACCTTCGCCCCTGCTCAGGGTCGCTCGAGCCCTCTTTGTCCCCTCCCATCAAGGGAGGGGCTCTTTACAAGCCCCGGCTGCTATTGTGACAGGATGGCCTGGAGTTCCTCCTGTACGAACTTGAGGCGATCTAGGTCGTCCTCTTCAATGGCTCTTTTCATTTCCTTGGCCTTGATCCGCTGCTTCAGGTCCTTGAGCTCCTTTTCAAGGTCGATAACGGTATTCAACATGGTGGTTTCGAGGTCGGGCATCTCCTCGGGTTCTCGCGCCTCCTCGTAGGTAACCTCTCTCGGTTTGAGCACGAGTCGCTCCTTCCACTTCGGGACGTGGGCCGTCAAGTTGAATCTTTCTTGGACTATGCTCGCAAAGGCCTCGCTGGCCGTGGCCTCACCATGGACCACAAACACACGGGGTTTACTCTCAAAATTACCAACCCATTCAAGGAGATCGTTCTGGTCGGCGTGGGCGGAAAAGCCGCCGATGGTGAAGACCTTTGCCTTTACAGACACGTTCTCCTGGAATATCTTCACCTGCTTGGCCCCGTCCACGATCTTCCGGCCGGTCGTTCCCTGTGCCTGGAAACCGACAATGACAACACTGGCACCTGTCCGCCAGAGATTGTGCTTCAGGTGATGTTTAATACGGCCGGCTGTACACATGCCGTTACCGGCAATAACGATGGCCGAGCCTGGTTTTTCGTTAATGGCCTTGGACTCTTGTGTGCTCTCCGTGAATTGAAGATTCGGCATATTAAATGGGTCTGAGCCCTGATCTACGATTGCCTGAGCCTCCTCATCATAGTATTGCTTGTTTTTCCGGAAGATTTCCGTTGCCTTGATGGCCAGCGGGCTATCCAGATACACAGGTATGTCGGGAAGAAGCCCTTGTCGTTGAAACTCACCGAGTATGTAAAGGATTTCCTGAGTCCGCTCAACGGCGAATGCTGGAATCATCACCTTTTCCCCCTGTGAAGCGCTGTAGTTGATGGCCTCCAGGAGTTCCTTCTTGCTATCCTCAAAGGGGCGGTGGAGCCGATTACCATACGTGGATTCAATGAACAGATAGTCGGCATCGAAAATCTCATGGGGATCCTTGACTATCAACTGGTTTTTCTTACCCAGGTCGCCCGAAAAGACTACCTTGATTGATTCATTATTCTCTTCAACCCATAACTCCAGGATGGATGAGCCCAGGATATGTCCTGCATTCCTGAGCCTGGCCTTGATGCCCGGCTCAGGCTCGATGATCCGGTCCCGTTCCACGGGATGCAGGAACTTTATGCTGGCCTCCGCATCCTCGGTTGTATACAGGGGGAGTATTTCGCCCTTGCCCTGGCGGCTGTTCTTGCGTGTCTGCCACTCGGCATCCATCTCCTGCACATGGGCGGAGTCGAGGAGCATGATCTGGCAGAGCTCCGCCGTGGGGGGAGATGTGATGATCTGGCCCTGAAAACCATCCTTCACCAATTTGGGAATCCTTCCGCTGTGATCGATGTGGGCGTGGGTCAGAAAAAGGGTTTTGATCTCCTCCGGCCGGAAACCCCAAGCCTGCCAGTTCCGATTCTCCATAAGCTTGCTGCCCTGAAAAAGGCCGCAGTCGACCAAAAACTTTTTGCCCCCGGTACTTTCAACAAGGTAATTCGATCCGGTTACCGACCCCGCAGCACCTAGACAGGTAACTTTAATCATATTTCACTCCTCTCACCTTAACAGTAACGATACCGAGATTTCGAAAAGAACCGTATTGCTCCCTCTTCCCCCTTTAATCGCTCATAGGGGTGGTCCGTGTCAATAGCATTGCGATGAAATCAAGCCTGTCCACCTGAGAATGTACGGTTTTTTGGCAGGATAGGATGCGCCTTGTCCCCGCCGGATCTGAAAAAGGGCGCTCGAAAAGAGCAGGTTGTTTTCACGGAAGATCATGGACAAAGGTTCTGAGCGATACGGTTTTGTTTGATCTTTTCGGGGATCTATGCAAGATAAGTCTGGGATAAGGGGCAGGGTGCAGGCGGGATTACGAGACCGAACATGGAAGATCGGGAAGAAGAATCATGTGCCTTTTGCTAATGGCTCTCAACACACATTCGACCTACCCACTGATTCTCCTGGCCAACAGGGACGAATACTATGAGCGACCGAGCGCTTCAGCTCGTTTCTGGGAGGAGGCGCCTTCCGTACTTGCAGGCAAGGATCTTCGAGCAGGCGGCACATGGCTTGGCATTACCAAGAACGGCCGTATCGCCGCTGTTACCAATTACCGCGATCCGTCATCAATGCAAGAAGGTGCTCCTTCGCGAGGCAGTCTTGTCAGCGACTTTCTTCTCGGTCAACAAGGCCCTGCGGAATATATCGACAAACTGGACAGGGAGGCGGGGAAGTACAACGGATTCAATCTCATTATCGGAGATAAAGGGCAATTGTACTGGTATTCGAACCATGGTCACGGAGTTCGGTTGTTGGGACCTGGCATTTATGGTCTGAGCAACCACCTGTTGGATACCCCGTGGCCAAAGGTAGCCCGTGGTAAGGATGCCCTGACCAGCCTGCTTTCCGGGCAGCGAGCCCCCTCTCTGGAGGAGCTGTTCCATATCCTCGCCGATCGCACCGTCGCCGATGATGCGTCCCTTCCTCACACGGGCGTCGAACTGGAATGGGAACGCATCCTGTCCCCCATCTTTATCAAGAGCCCCACGTACGGCACCCGGTCTTCTATGGTTTTGCTCATAGACGCGGACAATCGCGTAACCTTCGTTGAGAAAACTTTCAATGCAGACCTCGATCACCCCACGACTGCCCGGCATGAGTTTAGGATAGAGACTTGACCGAGCCCGCTCCCTGTCTCAGGGCAGGTCAGTCTCCTTACGACCGTCCCTTCGCCTCATTGAGCCCATACAACCCCACCAGCTTGGGCATCCTGATGAACCCCGCTTCTTTTCCGGGGGTAAACACGGCCTTCACAAACAGGTCGGGCTCCTCCCCGTTGTCAAAGAGGATGAAACGACCGGCCAGCAGGGCCACGCGCCAGCCGTTCATGTCGATGTATTTCGTGGATTCCTTGTACCCGTAGATGCTTTCAGGGTCATCGGAGATCTTGACCTCGAGCTTTGCAGAGGGTGAGATCTGATCCAGGAGCATGACGACGATCACGTATTCCTTCTTTTCGGGAGGGGCGGATTGCCGCTGAGTAAACGGAACGGCCCTGTCGCCCACATACGCCAAGAGCTCCCCGAACGTATCGGGGAGGGCGGTCTGTATGGCCTCGGGCGGCACGACGAACAGCATTGGTTCCGGAAAGTCCGAGAAGATGGGAGCTATCTCTGCCTCATCAATAGTGACCCCGCCCCCGGCGGTTCGGTAGCGTGCCTCATAGCGCACCGATGCCCTCCGCCCGAACGGACCCTTGAAGTCCAGCCGGCCCACGGCAGTCCGTACCGACGGGTCATCGGCGTTTGCCTGGTGCACATACAGCCGGACCCCGGCAGGCATCAACAGATCCTCTGCGGACCACAGGGGCTTGATCTTCTCTCCTACACCACCGGCGAAGGTAGCATTCGGATGCGCCCCCCGGGGAGGCACCATGAGTCGATTCCGGATGGCCGCGGTAACGGTGGCGGCATCATGGGGCATCTGCTCCAGAGATGTAGCAATGGGTTCGGAAGGCTTGGCCCTGCCGATCGTGCTCAACTTCTTTCCAAGCTGATCGAGCTGCCCTGCCATATCGGCACAGCCCCCCACACCCAGCACGAGGGTGGCAATGAGGGCAACAGAGAATCTGGACACACGGTTTCGCATACTTTATCTCCAATCTGATGGCATTGACGGTTTTTCTTTTAGGGCCGCTTGATTTGGTTGGGCCACCTTTTTGCTGTTACCTGGTTTTTCACAGAGGCCGGCACCTCACTGATGGCGGGTAAAGAATCCGGTGAGAATGTCCCCTTTGTGACGCTTTTTCCAGGCCCTACGGTAACCATCTCACCGGGTTTGAGGGTTATGCGCTCGCCTGTCTCGCTGGCGGTTACCTCAATCGAGCCCCTATAAGCGTGGAAGGTTGATGTGCCGTCTTTTGCCACATGAACAGCGTATTCTATCGTTTCACCTCCTTCCGCTGTCTTAGTCGCCGGTGCCTGCTCCTTTGAGGTGGATGCGGGTTGAGACGGTGTAAAATTCTGTTTCAATCTCCCCAGCATATCGGTACAGCCGAACGCGAAAAAGATGGCAACGGTTACCAGTGCAAAACGCATCTTTAATAAAAAGAAATACATGACAGTCCTCCGAGTTGACAATCCATCATTAGCCCCTTCTTCCGGTGGAGGCGTTCAGGGTAAGCGCCTCGAATGTTTTGCTACCTTCATTGTAATTGATTTTGATCCAGGTATTTCCATAGAAGACCCTTACAGCATCCGCATGGGGAAGCTTCAAGCCCTGAATGATCTGAATCTTGGTGTTAGGCTTTAGTTTCATTGTTGCACCATTCGGCCATGTTATGGTAGCGCCATGCTTCCCGGAGACTATTATGTCTCCGTCATTCAAAGCAGCCTCGTCAACTTCGTAGCTCCTCGTCTTATCGGATGCCGGAGTGATGGTGATCTTGCCGGTTGCTCTGATGTTCTTTGTGGGATCGACGCCCATCGGAACCTCCGAGGAAGTAAACCCCTCCGGCGGTTCGTTGGCATCACGGAGGCCGGTGCTCGTGTCACCGCCACTAGTTTCGCCGCCGCCTCCGTAAGCAAAGGCGGAATGGACGGGAGCCACGAGACATAGTGTGAAAGCTACAATGATGAGGATCTTTTTTTTCATGATACACCTCTCGAATTCTCTTGAAAATTGCGTCCAGCTTGCTTTAAGACGCCATAGTCAATATTTCGGTTTGAATAGACTTTGCCACTGGGCTTTCCAGAAAGGATCTGAAATCCGTCAAACACCACCTCCACCGCGCACAATGCTTTTCTCGTCGAGCACAAGGAGGAAAGCAGATGATCTATACGACTGGCTAGAAGGGCACCTAGCGCTTCAGCTATCTTGTAGTCACCACCACTTTCTGTGCCAGTCTTGATGTGTGGTTGATATTCTAACTATCTATTTTCAAATAACTGATTGAAAGATGTCAATCAAAAAAGGAGGATTGGGGCCGTGAGATTTGCTGTGGCCAGTGCAATCTAGGAGTTCAATCAATAATCGCGTTCTGAAATGGGATCGAATACGTGGTGCCTCATATCATCTGAGACATTCAATGATCAGTGGATCGGCATACGGATAACCAGGCATGGGTCATTCCCTCAAGGGGATATCTATTGGCTTTATGGGAAGCGGTCTTATCTTTTGAGGTTTCAATGGACATGATCCTTTTGCTATTGTTACGGGGGAGTGAAACCTCAAAGATAAGACCATAGCCGGATTTCGTGGAATCTTTTTTTGAGATATCCCCTTTCGGCAACAACCCATGCCTTACAGATAATCAGGCCTTGAGTATATGACACGAGACACTAGCTCGGTGCTACCAGGTTCAAGGCTCCTGGCACTATCTCGATACTCACCGGCAGTTGGCCCGGCTGCTCGCCGTCCACATCCAAAAGGACCTGCTGATCGGAATGGGCCTCTATTCTCTTCCCCGTGAGGGCGAATACCTTCTCAACTTCGAGGATCTTTCCGTTGTACAGTTTCGGCAGGTTCAAAAATACCTGGGGCAGGCTCAGATCGCCGATTACCGTAATATGAAACAGGCCATCGTCCACGACGGCGTCGGGGGCTACCCGCATACCGCCCCCGTGATACTGCCCGTTGGCGACCGCTATGTTCCAGGTTATGACTTCCTGGTCAAGACTATTGTCCACCGTGAGGTGCACCCGTTTTTTATCGTAGATCAGCAGGGATATCAAAGTCGCCCAGATGAATGATACAAAACCCCCCAAGGCCTTGGTGGTCCTGTTAACCCGTTCATCCACCTCACCTCCCAGGCCAAAGCTGGTGAGGTTGTGAAAGTACCGGGATGCGGGCTGACCGTGATGGTCTCTGTACCGCAGCAGCCCCAAATCGATGGCCCGTGAACAGGAGTCTAAAATGAGATCGAAGACGCTGTTTGCATCCCTCGGTATGGGAACGGTTTTGATAAAATCACATCCCGTACCCATGGGAATGAATGCAAGGAGGGCATCCCGCCGAAGGGGACCGCCCTCTTCCATGAAACCGTTGACAACCTCATTGAGCGTTCCGTCGCCTCCGATACAAACCACGATCTCGGTGCCTTCCAGGAGGGCTTTGCGCGTGAGGTTTGTAGCGTCTCCCGGACCGGTGGTGTGCAAGGCTTGAAATGACCCTAATCGGTCTTTGGCGAGGACTGCGATTCGTGGCCACTCCTTGCTCACGGCGCCCATCGCTGCATTGGGGTTAACGATAAAGGTCAGCTTTTTTGATACCATAAGAATTACCTCAACGGTTTCTCAACCAAAATCAATCGCACACTCCCTGATTATCCTTTGGGCTTTCTTCCGCAGATCAAGGGCAAATTCATGGCCCTCCGCCATGCCATGTTCAATGGCTGACAGGGTATCGTAGTAAAGGTTCCACCCGAGACGTTCTTTTTCATGCTGGTCCCCGAGCCTGCTGTTTTCACCGTCTATGAAAAGGAGGCTGTTCATTCTGCGGCCTTTAGCACAGCGCAACGGCGCACAGGTGTGCACGGCTGCGATGAGCTACCCGATTACCCGAAGAAGAAAACGACAGCCTTGTAAGCCAGTTTCCAACTATTGTGGCCCGGGGGATTAGCATAGTATACCTGCCATCAAGCCCGTCCCATCCGCCACAATGAAAGAGGGGTGATCGCAGAAAAGAAATAATAGGGAAAAGCCTCTTGTGTGTCAAAAGGAATCTCCCGGCAGGGTTCATTCTTTGAGGCTGCATGTTCTCAGGGGTGTTGTGTGAGAGAAGGCGATAGTATGCAGGAGAGGGTTAAGAGGTCGGATATGGCTTTTTCAGCCAACTCATCATGTAACCGCCGTACGCTGCTGCTCCCGCGCAAATTCCCAGTATGAGAAGCACGTGAGCCAGAGCAGAAAGAAAGGAAATGTGAAATGCCTTGCCCAGCATCATACTCAAGACGGCATAGGCATACAGATGAACCTTTACCCTTCCGGGAAGAGCAGGCCTTGTTCGGACAAGGATGGCATCAGCTCCATCTCTCTTCAAGCTCGGGTAGGAAGAACTTCCAGTTCTTTGGCCCCCCAAAGAGTCACGGATCAAGGATAGCAGCGGTATAATGATTATGTGTGTCTCCATGATGACCATCAGCACAAGGTAGAATGGATCGAGTGCCCTTTTTGCCACGAGGATATAGAGTATGGTGAACATGAGAAGCTTATCTGCGAGCGGATCAATGAGGACTCCCAGCCTTGTCTTCTTGGACGCAGATCGTGCAAACGCCCCGTCGAAAAAATCAGTTACCCCGCCTAGTGAGGCTAAGGTGAGAACTTGAAGGTAGGAGAGGTGGCCAAATGAAAAAATCAAAAACAGACAAACGGCAAACCTGAGATACGTGATATGATTTGGCTCAACAAAGCCCTGCTTTCGCAAAAATGAAGTTGCAGCCCTCTCGAATGCGATATAGCGCTTGTTTAACAGGGGGTAATCACTTTCATCTGCCGGCAGGAATTCCGTCAAGGACCCCCTGTGATGGTTTATACGGGCGATTGTCTCCCCGCAAGCCGCGCGTCGTTTTGGTACAATACTCATGTTATGCTGTTGCAGGCGTTCAAATACCGCGGGTTGGTATTAATTACCAGAAGTGTTGGAACAATGATATATTCGCCAGAGAACGGGTACATCACAAGGCCTCTCCGCAGATAACACGGCAATCTCAGAGAGGTCAATCGACGGAAACAACCTTGCTCCCCGAGAAGTTGTGACTGCACGGTGAAATTCACCGTGCCCCTCCCATACCCTTCTCGGTTACGTTCACTACGAACAATAGTATGTTCTCGTTAGCAAGAATTACTAAAAGTTAACCACGAGCGTGACTGACAGGATCGTATCTGTCTCCTTTAGTGTTGCGGGAACCGGTTCACTATCATGCCTGATTTCATAGCTCGTTTTAAGCGAGAGATAGTCGCTCAATGCTGTTATGAATGCCGTCTCTGAGTTGATCATATAGTTGTCGCTGTCGTCGAAGTCGTACAAGAACTCCAAGGACTGGGAAAACTTATTCTTCTTTGAGAAGGCGTACTGGTATAGGCCATAGAGACGGCCCTCTAGGAAGTCTTCTTCGGTGTCATTGATGTAGTCCTCTGAGACGAAGTTGAATCCTCCCTCGCCATCGAGGAAGTGTTTAGGCCCTGTAAGAAATCTATAACCCGCGCCGGGGCCGATGTAGTATCGCGATTCAATTCCAGTGAATTTGTCCTGAAGCCAACCTCCAATGCCGAAAAAGTAAATCCTGTCCGAAAATGAGTAATCGAGCCTTAAATCGGTGAAATACCGCTCCGCAGTCTTGACATTATCAGTTTCCCCGTACAGGGCACCGAGCCTCCAGGTTCCAAGCAGTTTGTCCGTAAAGGTATACTTCAGAAGGTTCTTGCCTGACAGGCTGACGATTTCCGTGTTTCCTCCTGTGCTGACAAATGAAAGTTCCGCCTCGTCAGTCCACTTTTTTTCCTCTGCATATGCGGCACTGACCATGGCAGTGCAAATACACATTGCCACGAAAAGTCTCGCTGCTCTCATATGACCCTCCCTATCCTGAGATTTGTCGTCTATTCATATCCGATAGTGATCTAACCATGTCTGGTACCATGCTATGAAAATGGTAATAAAACATCAACTTTTTTCGATATCTGAGCCCCGTTATACCGTGATGGGCGCCCCAAAGAGGTACATACTAACGAGAGCATAGCATTGTTTACATTGGATGGGACCGAGAAGGGTGGAGGATGGTCATGAGACCCTTTCTTCTGTTCCGAGGCTCCCGGCCTGGTCTTTTCTACGACGTATCAACGGGGGATTCCTGCCCCCTCCGCATTCTCCCCCGCTCCTTTGGAGCGAGGGAGCTGCGGTTTCCCCCACTGATACGCCGTGAAAAGGACAGCGGCCTCCCGCCAGTCACAGCAGAAAAGACCTCATGACCCTCCCGATAGTGCAGACTATTTGATGCTCTCAGCAGTTAGCAGTCACAAGGACCAGCTCTCCGCTGTGTATCTATAATCTCTAAGTGGTTGGGTAGTATGTCTCGAATGAGGGAACCACATAAAGGCTTTGATTTTGTTGGCGTGACGAGGTATAGTTACCAGGTCCAATCCGCAGCAAAGGAACGGCGTCAAGATATGGCCTTTTTCTAAGAGACATGGGGGAGCTGAAGCCTATGGCAGTTATTACCATATCCAGGGAGATCTACAGCGATGGTAGCTACATCGGTGAGAAGACGGCACAGGCTCTTGGCTATCATTTCGCGGGCAAAGACACGATTGAAAAGGTATTCCTTGAGCACGGTCTCTTTGAGTTCAAAAAGGTATATGAATTTACAGAGGGTTTCTGGTCGCGCTTTGAAGACATGAGAGCTACAACCATCGAATTCTTGAAACAGGTCATTCTGGCGCTTGCAAGCCACGGGAACATGGTGATTGTAGGTCGAGGTGCGTTTGCCGTTCTGGGCGGCTTTGCCGACGTGCTGAATGTGCGGCTGCAGGCCCCATTCGCTATCAGGGCTAAGCGGGCCATGGAAAGGGAAAAGATACCGGATTTGGCCAAGGCAGAGGCATTCTTGCGAGAAAGTGATAGAGCTCGGAATGCCTTTGTCGAATCCTTCTATAATGTACGATTAAAAGATGCCGCGCCCCGGGCATTCGATCTTGCCGTTAACACCGGCAAGGTCCCTCCGGAAACGGCCATAGCCTGGCTGGTTGAAGCGCATAAGGCTTTGAAGAAGAGAGAAAAAGATACCGAGCCAACCACAAAAACTATTGTGGTGGAGCCCGACCTGGCAAGTACCGTTTCCGAAGTGCTCGGCTGCCACCTCGATCATTAAACCTGAGCCATTTGGGGAACGCCCCCTGGTTCCCTAAAACCGCGGGATTATTTCCATTGCGTTTTCGAAGCCTTCAGGGTCAAAACCCGCACCTATTGATCCATATGGCCTTCATGGCATGGGTAGGTGATAGTCGGTTGACATCTCGATGGGCCGACCCTACCTTATTGACATGAACAAGGAAATGATTGAAAGAATTGATGCTGTACTTGAGAGGGTCAAAGACCCGGAGAGTATGCTCTCCATGGCTGAGCTGGGTTGGGTACAAAAAGTCCGCTACGATGAAGGGAATAGGAAACTCTATGTCTTTGCGAATTCGCTCGGTCCCGGAAAAAAGTGCTGCACCGTGATCGCCGGACTGCTTCTATCGAGTACCGTAAAATCCCTCACCAAAGAGCTACAGAAAGAGTTCGCTGATCTGGCAGTCGAATTTGTCTAAAACGAGTTCATGGTATTTTTCATTACCTCTTCTGGGGTGCATCTTGCCGTATGTGCCCAGAGGAATAAGCCTTGCCTGCCTTATTACGCTGGCAAGAATTAACTATAGACAGCGTACCTTTCAATCTCATTGAATATACTGTTATAAGTTGAAACCTGCTGAACGTAGTTCTCGACTGCCTGGGGCATTTTTCTGCCCGATTCAATACATTCCAGCACCTTCCTGATCCCGAAGTTGTATGCAGCTGAATAGATACGCGGATCATCCAAACGCGCAACCATAGCATCAAGGCGCGGAAGCAGCGACTCACGCACACGGGAACCGTTGCGGAGTTTGGTATCATGTCGCAGATGTCCTTTTATCCTCTGCCACCTCTTCTGTTTGATCCCCGAGAATCTTAATTCCTCGAGGCAGTCTCCCCCGTTTTGCTCAAGGGCGCTTTTGATCTCTTCAATCTGTTGTTTTATGCTGTTGAACGTGTAGGCAAGATGATCAAGATACATTGCTGCGATATCAACTGCAACCTGGTACTCACCCGGCTTATACTCCCTCTTTAGGTGGGATTTCAGGTTTTTCCACGTGGCATATCTTGCTTTTCTGTAGGCATTTGGATTGTCATTTGTGGGATGGACGAGAATGTTTTCCTCGTTCAGATGCCGCTTGATCCTCTTGAGCTGATTGGTGTAGCGTAGCCTGATGTTTGCATTATGATAGTCTCTGTCGGGGAGGTTCCCTCGGTCTGTTTTTTGGCTAAACAGTGCATCCCACAAGAATGCCCAGGCCCCCTGATATTTGATCTGTGGCATGCCAATTGCCTTGGCACGTGAAACCTGCTCACCAGTTCTGCCTTGCGTTTCAGCCTTGATAACGGCCGAAAGCCTTTTCCAGTCAACATGAGGATAATCTCCGGCAATGTCTTTGAAATCATCCTTCCATCTCAAAACCCTTCGAAAGGCCCTTTCTTGCCACACGGAGCAAGGGCCCTCATAATGGCTACACAAGATTTCCTTGAGATTCCGTGGCTCAGGTTTCATCCCACTCCGCGCTGCACCGGACTCTTTTTTCTTTGGAGTGCTTTGAGTTTCAGTTGGATACCCGGAGATATGAGAGACATTGCTTTCTGGAAGCAAAATCAGATAGGTCTGAGTTATCTTGATAGCAACCTCGGGAGCCGGATTAGGATTTGCCCTGCGACTGGCTAGCGCGGGGCGTTGCGAAGGGCCAAGGTACCAACCGAAACCGCCAGCCAACAGCAATAAGAGGGTAAGCAAAGATCCTTTGCCAAGATTTCCGCATGTACCGAACTGCCCGAATGGAATAATGCCATACCCTTTCCGTACGACCATATTCATCCATTGTGCGATGGTTGCGGTCATCTTACTGAGCGGTGTCTCCTTTCCTTTCTTAATTATCGAGTGTATATTTCGATAACGTAAGGCAGCAGAGCGACTGATACTCTAAGACCTGGAGGCTCCTCGCAATAGCAAGACCCTGATCCTTTGTGAAGCAAAAATCACACCACTTTGGTGAAGAAAAAAAAGCTGGTTTTTTCAGAATGTTACATACATTGGCCGCGCGACCTGTACGAATATTTTGGCAAAAAGCGGCACCTGCCTGACAAAAAATGGTACCTGATTTGCTTGACGACCTACCCATTTGACAGGTAAAAGCTAAGCACAAGGGTTGAAAGATCGATGACAAGGCATTTTTGACTGGAGTAAAAAATGGTACGAGCTTATTTGATTGTTCTTGCCCTGTGGGGAGGGTTCGGTTTTTTCGGGTGTGCAGGTATTGATCAGACGGATCGGGATGTCAAGCCGGAACCAATGGCTCAGGCCACAAAAGGCACGAAAGATGAGGTATGGATCGAGAAAGAACGGCTCAGGCTCGAGAATGTTGAGCTCCAGAGGCAGATAGCCGTCTTAAACAAGGAAAACCAAAGGATCGTACGTGAACACGAAAACAAGATGGCCCGGTTGAAAACGTTGAACCAGCTGCTGAATAAGGAGATAGAAGCCCTGAGGGAGGAGAACCGGAAAATTATGAGCGAAAGCCTCTTACTTGAGCGCAAACTGACTCAGCTTCAGGGCCAGAAAGAACGTGTTGCACATGAGCAGAAAGCACCGCAGGAGGATATCGGGTCATTGAAGATTAAGGTACTCAGCGGAGATGGAAATTTGGCGTCAGCTCAAGAGATGGCAAAGAAGCTGGGAAGCATGGGTTACAAGATTAAGGTGGTCGATTTAGCTCCTCAATCAAGCTTTTCGCGGGACACCGTGTACTTTACATCCAAATCTCACCAGCAAGCCAAACGTCTCCTGTCCCGTCTTGGGGGTAATGCCGTTCTAAAGCCATTAACCTGGCCTTCGGTCTTCGACCTGATCATAGTCACCGGCAAAAATCAGTAAGGGCTTCCCATTCGTGGCCATACACTCGAGAAGTGCAAGCCGAATCTTGTCGGGACGGGACTATATCAAAGAGTTATCCATGCGTTTTCTTGAGTAGCCAGGCCATATTCTGTCCGAGGGTCTTCATGATCTGTAGCCCTTCCTTATCTCCTTCCACCTCTCCCGGGTCAAGGCCGATGGCCATATTCCAATAACGGGAGCCGGGCACGATCATCTGGCTAATAAGGAAGAAGTGGTTAATCGAGTCAAAGGCGTGGATACTGCCTGCCCGACGTACCGCGACGACCGCTGCACCCACCTTTCGTTTTAACAGGTCGCCGTTGGCCTTGGATACGTAACCTGACCGCTCAATCAGTGCCTTTAATCCTGCAGTAACGTCGGCGAAATAGGTTGGCGAGGCCAGGATTATGCCCTGGGCCTCTATCATTTTCTCGATACATTCATTCGCCACGTCGTCCTTTACGGAGCATCGCTGGTCCTTGTCATCAAAACACTTATAGCAGGCAGTGCATCCCCGTATCTTTTTGCCGGCAAGCTGCACCAGCTCGGTTTCGATGCCTTCCTTTTTGAGTTCCTCGAAAACGTAATTCACGAGAATGGCAGTGTTGCCGTCTTTGCGGCCACTGCCGTTAAATGCTACGACTTTCATGATGGAATTCTCCTCTCTACTTATCTTCAGATTGTCTTTTCTTTATCACTAAGGGAACGATAAACACCACACAGGCAATCAGAAAGATGATGCTTCCTATAAGACCCAAGATATCGTTGCTTTCGATGCTTGAGGCAATAAAGAAACCTGCGCACACCATGAAGAGTAACCACCCCCAGAGATGAAACCGTGCCTCTCGCCTTCCGTCGTCGGCTGACATGGCATTCGCCCCTCGCCTTTGAGAGATTGTTACGGTAAGTTCAGACCCTGGGACAAGGCTTGATAATTCTCTGAAGCTTGCTTCAGGGTTACAACATAGTACCTCCCCCTTGATGGGGGAGGCCTGCCCTGTTAAATAGGGTAGTAGAAGCTGTCATAAGGAAAATAGATACTCATAGAATAGATAAATGGATAGGTTACAAATTCTTCGCCATCTTTATTTAACAGGGTGAAGTGGGGGTGATAAAATGTCTGGTCACCCTCCCCTTTATCCCCTCCCGTTAAGGGAGGGGACTTTGCGATAGCCCGCAGCTTGTCGGAGGGCAGCGTAGATCCAGCCCTGCGGGGCTGCGGGGAGCTTCATTGACTCAACTGTCTTTTTTTACTTCGGGGGCAGTCTAAGGCAAAGCCTTGTGAACGTCAAGGTTGGAGTTATTTGGTTTACCGTAACGGCAGGTAATGTGATTGACCTTGTGTCAAAAGAACAGCGCCGGGGAGGGGAGTGAAGGCGGGCCTTTCTTGTGGCGCTCACGTCATGCCGGGGCTCGGCGCAGATATACCCTGACCGCTTCTTCCCAGTGACGTAGCCCCTGCCTGAGAGGTTTGGGGCCATGAGCTCGGCTGCGACAGCCGATGTGCCGCACAACATCTCCGCAGCCCGTTACCGTGGCCGTAACACCAGTATCCCCTCGCTGTTTTTTTCCACGTCACCGCGATCAATCCATGCAGTATGGTATGTGCCGCCAAGATAGAGCTGAATCTGATCCTTGTAGTGAGGGCTTTTGAGGTGTCCCGATTCGCCTGTTGGTAGAACGTGAAGAGACCTGTTCATGTTCGAGAGATCCACGATCATTCGCTGTGAAACCCCGTGAACAACCTGATAGGGCTTATCGTACGAGTACTGCTTCTTGTTGACGGTGAGGTTGTCTCCACCTACCGGGAAGGGACCCAGATTGAATATCATATCTAAAGGTTTTTGCTCCTCGAGGACATGTTTGAACGTGAGCGTGTGGATCCTGCCCCATGTCCACTGATCCATGTCGTCACCAACGGACTCCTTGAGCTCCGAAAGCATCTGGCTGAGGCTCGCGACTAAGATGTCTTCCAGGGTCTCTTTTTCCGGGGTGTTGACGTCGTCAAGCCATGGTGAAGAACCGTCTCTGATCATCGCCCTAATGGCACGTGGTGGGAAGGACACCATCTTTATGTATTGCACGAAGAGGTCTTCGCCCAATTCATCTTCGAATATATTCCCCATCATTTTTCTCAAGGTGACTGCAAACAGGCACGCCCCGACGCTGTCCGCGTTCATTGTGAAGTCCCACTCTGAGAGGGTATCCTTAGCCTTTTGAGCCTGTCCCTCGGAAAATCGTCGGTCAAGGACGGATATCAGGTGAGGCACCAGTTCAGCGGCGAGCACGCAATAGGTATCTTTATGCATACCTTTGATATCATCAACCGATATCTTTTCCCCTGCATTGAGCAGCCTGCGGATACGGGTAATTCGATCCAATGGTTCCCAATAGTGACTGATGTGGTGAGGGTAGCTTCCACCTACTACCTTGTTGTTAGCTGTGGCCACGAACCCCTCTTCAGGGTTTAGGAGGTGGGGTCTTTTCTCAAAGGGTACATATCCCTCCCACTCGTACTCGCCGGTCCAACCGGGTACCGGGAGGAGACCGTCTCCTTTTGAGCGGAGGGGAACAGTGGCGCAGCACCAGTAGCCGATGTTCCCCTCGGTGTCAGCAAAGACGAAATTCTGGCCGGGCAACTCCCAGGATTGCAAGGCCTCTATCACGTCCTCTACGGTATTCGCCTTTGCCAAGAGGTAGCCGGCCCGAACGGGCTGAAGGCCCTCGGTGAACGCCCACCGTGCTGAAATGACCTTTTCCTTCGAACCTGTTTTTATCTCGTTGACAATGGGGCCGTGGCGGGTCAGGAGGATCTCCACTTTGACGGGGGGCTTTCCTTTGACCGGAATTGTCTCCTCCACCACCTTCATATCCTCCCAGCGGTCCATGTACCAGTATTGCCGGGGGTTATCGGGGTTGATCTTCTCAATGAAAAAGTCCACATCGTCGACCATGACATTGGTGACCCCCCAGGCTACATGACGATTATGCCCGACCGGCACCCCTGCTGCGCCGAGGAGAACAAATCCCGACACATCGATTGTCGGACACACCATGTGAACCTCCCACCAGATCGAAGGATTGCTCAGCGCCAGGTGGGTGTCGTTGGCCAGAATCGGTTTACCGGTGACGGATTTCTTTCCGGAAACCACCCAGTTATTGCTGGCTGCCGGGCTGTGAAAACCGGAGATCCGTCTTGCCAAACGCACTGTTTCCCGGAAAGGCTTCAGGGATAGGGATATGTTTTTGAGTTCTTCCGGAATAATTACAGGCGCGTCGTCCGGCCAGGCGGGAAAGGCCGCCCACAGTCTTTCTTCTCCCACCTTTTCCAGCATCTCCTCTGCCAGCAGATCCGCATCCCACCCGGTGCATAAGCCCCAATTGATCACCTTCAGTACGGCTAGGTAATCGTCCGCCTCCCACGGTTCAGGTGTATACCCGAGCAACGTGAATTCTATGGGAAGGCGATCCCGATGGGTTTCCAGATAAGCATTAACCCCATCTGCAAATGACTGGGGTAGCCAGGCGAAATCCTCCAGATACTCTCTATTCAGGCCTGCAGCGGCCAAGGTCCTGAAATAACGGTCTACTTCGACGAAGTCCTCACCAAATATCTCTGATAGACGACCGTGGCCCAACCGGCGGTGAAACTCCATCTGCCAAAAACGATCTTGTGCTACAGCATACCCGAGCGCGAAGTAGAGGTCAGGTTCGTTCTTGGCGTAGATGTGAGGTATGCCGTAAGAATCTCGGATAATGTCGACCCTTTCAGTAAGGCCTGGGAGGACAATCTCTCCAGTAGTCTGCGGCAAGCTTTTCTTGAGGGTTTGCTGAAACCACAGGTAGCCTCCCGCTGCCACAACTAAAATGAGGCCAAAAACAATGGATAGGATAATCAAGATCCATTTTTTCACCGTGAACCTCCTTTATAAGGTTTCTTTGGTATCTGGATCTCTAAAGATACTTCACAGTTCTGAGCTCATGGCGGCCTTTATGCTCTCTCGATAAACCTCCGTGCGTGAACCTGTTTACAATCGAGGCATCCACTATTTCAGTGGTGGCTGTTTTCCCTGCTTCAGCCTAATTTATGCTCGTATTGCTTTTGCACCTGCTTCCTTTTGGCGGAAAATTCCTTTCTTGTGAAGATACCTTTCTCGAAAAGCAGCTCGGTTATGGTATTGAGATGGATGATATGTGGCATCAGAAGTTCCAGGAGAATTACGAGTTCTTTCTCATCAAGTCTTTCTTCCATTGAATTACCTCGAACAGGGTTCAGCTGTCTTTTCCGTGGCATGGCGATTTGCAGAACGTGTATGTTATAACCTCTCGCAGTTTTCGGTTCGTCATCAAAGCCGGTCGGGGCGGAAGCCTCTATCGGATGCCGCACTGTGTTTGAGCTGGAGATATATACCCAATTAAATCATTGCAGTGATCTCCTTATCAGTTCAGGAGATTGTATCACGATCTCGAAGCGCTTCAACAATAAAAACCAGATCCTCACCTCAGAGGCATCACTCTGTGTTCAAAGGCTCATTTCCGCTTAGAGGCATTATTGGGCCGGGCACTGTGAGGCAGGGCGATATAGTCGACAATGTCGAAGTAAGATCTTTTCTTAACGGTCTTCACGCCGCCCTGAAAGGTCGAACTGACGATCTCCTCTCTGATAATGTTTCTGCGTGGAAAGGAATCAAGGCTCACAAAATCTCCTTCAAAAACCGGGACAATCCCCAATCCTTCGCATGTCTTCTCAAGTCGTTCCTTATCTTTCAGCATAATCTTATAGGTGTCCGTACTGTCAATGACAATCTTGTAGCCACTCACCCTTGTGATCGTAAAAACCCGCGTGAAGGAATGACCTCCTGGCGGCACATCGCCCAAGGTTTTTGGGAGCCCACACTCAAGGGCCTTTCTTCTTCCCTGTTCTTTTTGCTCGGGAGTTGCCCTGTATGTTCGTTCAAAAAGCCGCATTCCCTTCGTTATCTACCTAGCTATACGCGGATGCAAGATGACAGCGTTTCATCGAATTCATGTAATACTTTAGCTCTTTGAAAAGGTAGCGCTCCTGTCAATTTCCTGAGGCCGAATGGGTATTCTTAACAGAACGCAGGGACCATGGGGATGTCTTTTTTTGCCGAATGCCCTCAACACAAGGCCCCGTACAGGGCCGCTACAAACCGGCGCACCGCCCCATAAGCCGTGGCACTAAGGTTAAAGCCTCTGTGCGCCGTTTTGAAACGCCCACTGCTCTGAGCGATGGGAGGCCCGCCCTGGCACGAGATTACGGAAACCTGATCCAGTTTCGAAAAGATTTTGGTATTCGTAGCTGGAAACTCAATCTTTGAGAACCAGGTCTGGGCCAGGGGCATCGCAAAAAAAGACATCCCCATGGTCACCTTACAATTACTTTCAAAGAGCTAAAGTGCTACGAATTCATAAAGCTCCGCTTACTTGAAGAGGAAGGAGATTGTAGGCGCAGACATAGGCTACAAAAATTTTTTGATTTACACAAATACATCTTTCCTCTACTCTTTCCGCGACAGATTGCGGCACCTCTTGTATCAGTTGGATTGATTGCTAAAGGATAAGAGGCGCTGCCTCCGGCTTATCAGCATGAGACAGAGAACATGGATTACCAAAAGGAAGGAGGCTTATCATGGCCCTTAACCCACCGGATATTAAACCCCTGACCGCGGAGGTCGTTTCGGTAAAGGGAGAGTGCAGTGCCGGGCACAAGGTCGGCGATAAACTGGAACTGACCTGCTGGGATTGTGGCGGGCTCTGCGGCTTTTTTTATCACAACATATTCCCCAACCTGAACGTCATGCAATTCGGGGGTACGTACCCTTGGAGCTCGGGGGACGAGTTAACATTGGAATGCCCCGATCGTGAAAACGCGGTTACCCTTCTTATTCGAAGGGTTTAAGCGCAGACAGGGTCCGGGCACAGCCTCATCGGGGTTAGTCGCTTTCGGCTAGGAAGAGTTCAGCTTCTGGAGAAACGGGGGTTTTTTTACCCAAAACCAAAGTACTATGCAAAAACGAACACTCGGTAAAACAGGTTGGAAGGTCTCGGTAATCGGCTTTGGGGCCATTAAACTGCCACGGATCCCTCAAAGGGATTGTGATATTCTACTCAACAGGGCCCTTGACGAGGGGGTAAACTTCGTTGATACCGCCGATTGTTACGGAGACAGCGAGGAGAAGATCGGCACTGCATTGGGGCAGAGGCGGGAGGAATTCTACCTGTCCACGAAGATAGACGAACGGGACGGACCTGGGGTCCAAAGGAAACTGGAGAGCTGTCTTCGCCGTCTCAGGACAGACTGGATCGATTTGGTGCTCTTCCATGATGTTAGAGGTGATGAATACGATCGATTATTTGAAAGGGGAGGGCTGGAGACCTTGGAAGCGGCTAAAAGGGACGGGAAGATACGGGAGATCGGGATCAGCATTCACCACTCCCTTTCGATGATGAGAAGGGCCGTTGAAACCGGGGTCTTTTCCGTGCTCATGGTAGCTTACAGCGCCTTTGATGAAGACCGGTTGGAGGCAGATCTACTTCCGAGGGCTCACAAAAGAGGGGTGGGCGTTGTGGCCATGAAACCCCTTGCCGGTGGAATCCTTGCGGAGGGCCTCAGTGAGACAAAAGGAAGCGCATTCACTGGGGGAGAATCCCTTGCGCAGATTTCGCTGCACTATGTTCTCGCAAACCCCAATATCAGCTGCGCCATACCGGGAATGAAGGAACTCTATGAATTGGAAGAAAACCTCTGTGTTGGGAGGCAAACGAGGAAGCTGAATCGAGATGAGATCAAGAGACTCATGGAAGGGGTGGGTGACGCAGGGAAAGGATTTTGCAGGAATTGCGGGTATTGCCTTCCCTGCCCTGAGGGAATACCCATACCCGACATATTTCGGTTCGATAGCTATCATGATCGCTACGGCTTGAAAGACTGGGCGATAAAGCAGTATAGATCACTTGCCGTAAAGGCTGTTGCGTGTTCCGAATGCAGACAATGTGAGGAACTCTGTCCTTATGGGGTTCCTATTCCGGAGAGATTGAAGAGTGCACATCAAATCCTACAATGATAAGCAGTGATTC
>DATKZQ010000057.1:0-19815 GCA_035527895.1 Desulfatiglandales bacterium | reverse complement strand
AAGTATGGGACCTCACCGCACTGGTTTATGGCAGGGCTCCTGGGCGTTCTCATCCTTTACCTCATCTTCATCAAGAGAGAGGAATATGTGCTTTTCTCAACCGGCTTTGCCGCCATGGGCGTGGAGATGTTGGTCTTGTTTTCCTTTCAGGTAATTTACGGCTATGTCTATCTTAAGGTGGGTGCTATAATTACTGCGTTTCTGCTCGGCCTTTTGCCCGGCGCAATCCTCGGCAACAGGCTGAAGAAACGGGGCAAGGGCATGCTCATACGAGCGGAGACCGGAATGATCGTCTTGCTCCTGGCGTATCTGACCTGGGCAATGTTCTTCCAGTCTGCGATGCCCGAGTTTGTTTTTTTGCTGTACGGTTTCGCCTTTTCCCTGCTCTGCGGGTTACAGTTCCCCGTGGCCGCGGAAATGATAGGTAAGGAGCGGAGCCCTGCGGCCGGCCTATTTGCCGCCGACCTTGTAGGGGCCGGGGCCGGCACCCTTGCAATCGGGACTTTGCTGATCCCTCTCTTTGGCATTCAGGCAGCCGTTATTGCACTGATCTTGATAAAGGTCATAAGCACCGCGGTCATCTCGCGGGCCTAGGGATGTGTGCATGTTAATTGCTGATTGTTCCGCGTTCAGAGTTGCGGGTTTTCGATCTCACGCGTGCCTGTCCCGCACTGCGGGGCTCTTCTTGGACATTGCGTTCGCCCGAGCGTTCAGGTTCCCTCGGTTACATGTGGTGGTAACGGTATAGACGACACTGTAAACCCTGCGCGAAGCGCTGTGGTCCTCTGTCCCGTTAAATGCGAAGCTTATTTAACTGGGGCGAGAGATAAATGAGACCCTTTTAGGGTCAACATCAAGCCAGCCCTTCAAGGGCTGTTCGTTAACACCAAAGGACAACGGACAATCGACAACGGACATTATTTAACATGAAAAGATCCATAACCCGTAAGCAATTCTTGAAAGAAATGGGCCTTTTGTCCCTTTTCATAGCCACGGAAGGGCACTGTTTCTGGCCCGGCGGCAAGAAAGAGCAGGAAAAGGATGATATTCGAGGCCACGTATTCAAAAACGACGCCCCAAAGGAACTCTGGAAGTGGTCGATCGAGGGATTTCATTACACATCCAACGGAACAGACGTGCAATGTACTGTGTGCCCAAACAGGTGCTACCTCAGGCCCGGGGACAGGAGCGTGTGCAGATCAAAGGTTAATATAGGGGGGAAGCTATACTCCCTTGCTTATGGCAACCCCTGCGTTATTAATATTGATCCCATTGAGAAAAAGCCCCTCAATCATTTCTACCCGGCCACGTGGGTATTCTCCATAGCCGCAGCCGGGTGTAACTTCAGATGTCTCAACTGTCAGAACTGGGAGATCTCCCAGAGAAAGCCCGAGGAGGTCCATCACTACGAGCTCTTCCCGGCGGATGTCGTCAAGGTCACCCGGGGAAAAAACGTACCCTCCATAGCCTACACCTATTCGGAGGCCACCACCTATTATGAGTACATGTACGATACGGCCCGGCTCGCGAGAAAGGCCGGCTTAAAAAATGTTTATGTGTCCAACGGATATATCAACAAGAAACCCCTCGAGGAGCTTGCGTGCTACCTGGATGCCGCCAGAATAGACCTCAAATCATTTGACGATGATACCTATCGAAGGCTTAATGGCGGAAGCCTTCAGCCGGTACTTAATACACTTAAGCTTCTTCACGAAAAAGGAATCTGGCTCGAAATCATCACACTTGTTGTTCCCGAGTATGTTGATAAGCCCGACATGATCAAGCGAATGTGCAGCTGGATCTTGAAAGAGGTAGGGCCGGATTATCCCCTGCACTTTTCCCGTTTTGTACCCCAGTATAAACTAAACAGGCTGCCGGCTACCCCCGTCAAAACACTGGAACTCCTCCGGGAGATCGCCATTAAGGAGGGCATTCATTATGTCTATCTTGGGAACGTGCCCGGGCATGAGGGATGCCACACTTACTGCCACAACTGCCACAAGGTCCTGATCAAGCGACTGGGGTATAAGATTGACGCATTCAACATACAAGGGGGCAGGTGCAAGTTCTGCAACACAACCATACCGGGGAGGTGGGAGTAGGTGTGGGCAGGAAAATAGATTGATTCAAATATCGGATCATCTTGTTTTCTTACCCAATTTTCAAATCCGAATATCGAATCCCGAAACCCCTGGCCCAGACCTGGCTCGCAAGGAATGTGGGCCGAAACTTCAGATGCGGAATGCTGCAACGATCCCGCGCTATTACCCAACAATGTCGCGCCAGGGCAGGCCGAAACAATCTCGAATGACCAAAAACAAAACTCAAGACCGTGTGATCCGGAAGATCGCACTTTCGCTTTCGAAAAGAGCGTATGGGCTTTTGTAAAGAAATTACCCAGATCAGCAGCGAACATAGAAGATGGAAGACAACTCATACGCGCATTGGGTTCCGTTGGAGCCATGCAGTAAAAGAGCAACTGATGTTTCTGGTTTGAACATTCATTATTCCATTATTCCATTTTTCCATTATTCCAATTCCAGCTAAGCTCACGGTAAGCATATGAAAGTCACCATCCTCGGTTCCGGCACCAGCGTTCCCCTCGCCGACAGGGCGTCTCCATCCGTGGCGATCTTCATAGATAGTCGGTTCATCCTGATGGATATCGGTCCGGGGACGGTCAGGCAGCTGGCAGTTGCAGGCCTCAACTACCAGGATATCGACTATATCCTCATCAGCCATTTTCATCCCGATCACACGGCCGATCTGATCCATTTCTTCTTCGCAGCCCGGTATCCACCGGTACTCGAAGAGAGAAAGCCGTTCACCATCATAGCGCCAAAGGGATTTGACCAGTTCCTGGAGCTGTTGAAAAAACCGTACGGAAGGTGGCTTGACCTGCCCGAGCGCCTTTTGAGCACCGAGGAGCTGAAAACGGGCCAGAAGGATTCGAGGGAATTCGACGGATTCAAGTTATCCTCCGCCCCGGTAAACCACACCCCTCAAAGCCTGGGCTTCAGGATAGAGGATAATTCCAGGAAAAGCATCGCTTATTCGGGAGACACCGGGTACTGTGAGGGAATTGTATATCTGGCGAGGGATGCGGATCTGTTGATCCTGGAGTGTTCCTTCCCCGATCAGGAAGCGATCGCAGGGCACCTGACCCCGTCTGAGGCAGGGGATATCGCCACACGGGCAGGTGCAAAGAAGCTACTTCTAACCCACTTCTATCCGGAAATCCTTACGACCGACATCGAAGCCCAGTGCCGGAAGACCTACCAGGGAGACCTCATGCTGGCGACCGATTTGATGTCATTATCCGTTTAATAGATCTGCAATGCCCATGATTTAGGCTGAGAATCATTGTAGAGAAATCCGGTATTGGCTCATCAAAAGAGAGGTGCTCCTTCGCGAGTCTAAAGGCAAGGTACTCAACGTCTGCTACAGTGATGATTCTCACTATTCCTTGCCCAATCGCTTAAGTACCTCTCCATATTCCCGCACTGTTCTGTAAACAGCGGCATCTATCCGATTCTTTCCTCTTTCCGTCACCTTCTTGCCGAGGATGTCTGCTATAGTCTGGTCTGTAATGGCGTAGGTCTTGCCTATCTTTATGGCGGGAATCTGCCCTTTCTTGACCCGATTGTATATTGCAATGCGGCTGACTCCGAGAAGCCGAGCCAGTTCGGGTATAGTGATGTATTTCTCTTTGGTCATAGCTCTCACGGGCGATGATAATGTTAACTTAGCTCGCGTAAGTTAACCCCTGAGTAAAGTTTCGCTTTATTCCCTACCCAAAAGCGGAGATTTCCCTACGTTGTACTGAAAAGATCAAGAAAGGCTTGAGAAATTCTGATATGATTTAAAGAGCGAAGGATAATGCGCTTAGCTGAAGAAGATAATGCTTACTTTTTTGATTTTCTTTCTACCTCTAACTTCTTCAACTCCTTTCGCATAATCTTTCCGGTAGCAGTCATGGGAAGTTCTTTGACAAACTCAATCTCCCGGGGGTATTCGTGAGCCGCCAGCCGAACCTTTACAAAGTTCTTGATATCCTCTTCGACATCCGGACTAGGGGCTACTTCCGGCTTGAGCACGATGAATGCCTTTACGACCTCTGTGCGAACCTCATCCGGGCTTCCCACAGCGGCCACCATACTCACTGAAGGGTGTTTCATGAGGCAGTCCTCAATTTCAGCTGGCCCTATACGATAACCTCCGCTGGTGATAACATCGTCCTTTCTGCCAACAAACCAGAAGTATCCATTCTCATCTCTTTTGGCCAAATCACCGGTTAGCATCCAATTGCCCACATACTTTTCAGCAGTTGCCTCGGGGTTTTTCCAGTATTCCAGGAACATGACGGGATCGGGTCTCTCGACAGCGACCTCTCCCACGGTACCGGGAGACACCGGTGTTCCTGATTCGTCCACCACCTCCACCTTGTGGCCTGGGACTGTCCTGCCCATTGAGCCTGGTATATTTTCCATCACTTCTGAACAACTTCCCACCACGAGGTTACATTCCGTCTGCCCATAAAACTCATTTATCGTTAACTTCATCACCTTTCTGCCCCAGTCCAGGAGCTCCTCGCCCAGGGTTTCTCCACCGCTCCCGATGGAGCGCATGCGGTAGTCATAGCGGGAATCCGGATCTTTGACCTGGCGCATCATTTTCAGCGCCGTTGGGGGCATAAAGGCATTTCGGATTCCGTATTTTGCCAGAAGATGAAATGCCTCTTCCGGGTCAAATTTTTTGAACCGGTGCGCAACGACGGGGATACCATGGTGCCAACTGGGGAAGAGTACATCGATAAGGCCTCCGATCCATGCCCAGTCAGCCGGGGTCCAGAAAAGGTCATCGTCCCTGGGGAAAAAATTATGGGGAAACTCGACACCTGGGAGATGTCCCAAGACGACTCGATGCGCATGAAGGGCCCCCTTAGGTGGGCCGGTAGTACCTGATGTATAAATGATCAGGGCCGGATCATTGGCCCTGGTATTAACAGGTGTAAAATCAGTTGCTCCCTTTTCGATCAACGCCCAGAAATCCAGTACACCCTCTTGTTTTTCAGCATTAATACAGGCAACTACCTTGAGGTTGGAAAGTTTTTCCCATATCTCCAAGATCTTATGGAGATTTGCCTCATCAGTGACAATTCCCTTAGCTTCGCTATTTGATAATCGATACTCTAATGCATCGGTGCCAAAAAGGGTAAAAAGAGGGATGGCGATTGCCCCAATTTTATATACGGCAATGTGGGTGATCGCTGTCTCGGGACACTGTGGCAAGAGGATTCCTACTCGATCTCCCCGCTGTATTCCCTGAGCCTGCAAACCATTGGCCAGTTTGTTCGACAGCCTCTTCAGGTCCCAGAATGTATAGTGCTCTACCTGCCCCTTTTCGGTCTCGTAGATTAAGGCCAGGCGGTATCGTTGATTCGCCCACTTATCACAGATGTCAACGCCGATATTGTAAAATTCGGGAATTTCCCAACGGAAGGTGTTATAGACTTCATCGTAAGAGTTACCAGACAATAGCATGGCAGCCTCTCTTTCCTATATCCTTATTTCACCATCAGCGAGGGGAGCCACAAGATTGTTTGTGGGAATATTACGACAATGACAAGTCCCACCTCCATGAGTATCCAGAATGGTATAGCTCCCAAATAAATGTCTTCTATTGATACTTCTGGGGGCGCTACTCCTTTAATATAGAACAAGGCATATCCAAAAGGCGGTGTTAAAAAAGAATCCTGCAACATGACGGCAACTGCAATGACAAACCAGAGCTTATCGAATCCCAGATTTTCTGCAATTGGCAGGAAAATCGGAAAGGTGATCATTACAATCCCAATCCAGTCTATAAACATCCCCAGAATAAAGCATATGATCATCATGATGATAAAGATGCTCCACCTACCAAGCCCGAGACCGAGGATGTACCCCTCCACCACATCTCCACCGCCGAAGCCCAGAAAAACTGCGGTAAAACAGCTGGCACCCACAAGGATAATAATCACCATAGATGTGGTCCTTGCTGTTTGGAGTACCGCAGAGTAAAGACCACGCAACGTGAACTTGCCATAGGACAGAGTCAACATGAAGGCGAGGAAAGCGCCGACACCTGAAGCCTCAGTAGGTGTAGCTATCCCCGTAAAGATGGAACCCAAAACGCCTAAGATGAGGATCATCGGAGGAACCAGTGATTTTAGGGTCATGAGGCTTAGCTGTTTTCCAGAAACTGCTGCCCTTTCTTCTGGCCTGAGAGCAGGACCAGCGTGGGGGTTGAGATAACATCTAATGGCAATGTAAGTGATATAGAGGCCCGAGAGGATCAGGCCCGGGATAATGGCTCCAGCAAAAAGCTTTCCAACGGATAAAGTTGCCTGATTGCCCATGACGATCAGCATAATGCTCGGCGGAATAAGAATTCCGAGGGTTCCGCCTGCGCAGATACATCCGGCACTAAGTCTTTTGTCATATCCATATTTCAACATCACTGGCAGGCTTAAAAGTCCCATCGTAACAACCGATGCCCCAATGATACCCGTGCACGCACCAAAAAGGGTCGAAACAACAACAACGGCTATAGCAATGCCTCCCCTTATAGGACCAAAGAGGTGTCTCATGGCATCGAAAAGACCTTCGGACACACCTGATTGGTCCAATATTTGGGCCATAAATATAAAGAGGGGAATCGCAATAAGGATATAATTATCCATAATGCCATAAATCCTGTTCATAAATATGCCGTAACACCCAGGACCCCATCCTATGAGTCCAAAAATGCCGGCAAGACCCCCCAAAACAAAGGCAAGTGGATGACCCAGGAGCAGGCCTATGAGTAGCCCCAAAAACATAAGCAAAGCCAACAATTCAGGGCTCAGATCTATCATAACTCTCTCTCCTTAATGACTATATGTAACTGCCGAACGAAAATGGCGAACCCCTGGATCAGTAGCAAAAACGCGACTACCGGAATAACAGTTTTGATTGGGTAGAGTGGGGGGGCAAAGACACTCCAACTTGTTTCGTGCATAGCCCACGATTTAGCTGCATATTTGGTCCCTTGATACAACCATATCAAGAGAAAAGGGAAAAAGAATATGGCATAGGTAACGACATCGCAAATAGCCTCTGTTTTTTTGCTCATTTTTCCGTAGAGAATATCGATTGCCACATGGGATTTATGTAACAGTGCGTATGCAGAAACAATCATGAAATGAAATGCATATAGCTGTATGGTAAGCTCGAAATTCCATATAGTTGGACGGCCACAAAATCTCCTCAAAATGACTTCAAGGATAACCAATATGGTAAGAATAACAATGACCCAACTGAATATCCTTCCTGTCCATTCGCTGATATTGTCTATGATATGCAAGAATTTTTTCAAATTCTTTTCCTCCACAAATAATGGGGACACTTATTTCTTATTGTCTCGAAAAGATCTTCCATAAGCCCAAAGATTTAAACTGAAAAATCCCCGGTATAATATAAGACAAGCCTCCCCTGAAAAATTACTTTTCCGGGAGGCTTGTTCGCCACTAACTTACTTTATGCAGGCCTTCATCGCATCAAGATCAGGAAGCACAGGATTGCGCCCATACGTAAAAGGGGTTGCAATGTCACGCCATTGGGAGATATCTTTTAGAAATTTAAACTGGGAATAGGCGACCTTGGCAAATAGGGGATTTTCCTTGCACGATTCAAGAGTATGTTTGTTGGCTATCTCTTGAAGTTTAGCTAAATCTTTATCACTCAATCGCGTAATTTTTATCCCTTTGTCAAGAAAGTTTTTCGTCCCTTCAATAGAACCATATTCGAAAAAGCTGAAAGACCAGGCATAATTAGCCATAGCAGCAGTTTTAAGGGCCGCTTTCAGATGATCTGGAAGTTTATCCCATGCCTTTTTGTTGATCATAACCCCAAGTAGAGACGCTGGCTGATGCCAGCCAGGGGAGGCCCAATATTCGGTAACCTCCTGAAAACCCATGCCCCAGTCAATGCTTGGGCTGCAGAACTCACCTGCGTCAATCACACCTTTTTCCAGTGCCTGATAGATTTCACCACCGGCCAGCATGGTTTGGGCAGCACCGATATCTTTTAGAATCTTTCCTTGTGTCCGTCCTGACATTCGTATCTTAAGGCCTTTATAGTCGGCGATAGAGTTAATCGGTTTGTGGCCACGGACTCCAGATTCCATGGGGGTACAACAATGCGGCAAGTAGACCATGCCGAATTTGCCATAAGCCTCTTGGTAGAGATCAAATCCGCCCCCTTCATAAATCCAGACCATGTAGTCAATGGGTGTCAAGCCGAAAGGGTAAGAACCAAGAAGATCGAAAACAGTATCCTTGCCAGCCCAATAATTCGGCCAATCGCCTCCAGCCTCGATAGTCCCTTCCGAAACAGCCCCAAAAAGTTCAAAGGGAGTAACCAGCGATCCTCCTTCAAAGAATTTCAAATTCAGCTCACCTCGTGCAAGCTCATTTACGACCTTGGCAAAGTGCCTATCGGCTTCAATTAATTGGATTGCCGGGGTCCAGGTAGTGGTATATTTCCATCTTATGGTCTGGCCTTCCACAAGAGTAGGATTGAAAGCCCCAAAAATGAAGAAACAAGTAAAGACCATTAACAAGCTCAATAGAACAGTTCTCTTTTTCATTTTGACTTCCTCCTCTTTTTTAGAAAAAAAATTGAGATTAATCATTCTACTGATAGAATCTCTATCCCCTTTGCTCACCTCCTTTCTTCTCTTGCTGTTCTCCTCCTTAGTTCCTTCATTTCTAATTATTCAAAATCTCTTAAAAATACAGCATATTATAAAAAATGTTTGAATCTTATTAACAGATTTGCTTAATTTACTGAACTATGCATCTTATTTCTGGATGAGCTTCAAAAGCTTGATGAGCGTTTCATCTCTCCACTGAGTCACCTCCTTGAGGCTCTTCCCCCTCAACTCCTCCTTGACCCCTTCAACTAATATGCTCTTTGCCTCCGGAGGCAAGGAAGTCCATGTGTCCATGCTCTTCCACCACTGCTCAAAGGCGGGGCCGAGATGATCGATAAAGCGTTCGATCCCCCCTTCCCCACCGCCCAGATGGTAGATCAAGTGCTGCCCCATAAAGGCCCACCTTATGCCAGGCCCGGCAAAAAGTGCCTTATCTACGTCCTCAACGCTGGCAATGCCCTTCAAAACAATGTCAGTTGCTTCCCGCCATAAGGCCGCAGCCAGCCTATTGGCGATGTGCCCAGGGGCTTCCTTTTTCAGGACCACAGGTATCTTTCCCAAGTCTTCAAAAAAGCTCCTCATTATAGAAATGGTATGATAATCGGTAGATTCTCCCGGGACCAGCTCCACAAGTGGAATCAGATGCGGTGGGTTAAAGGGATGGGCAATGAGGCAACGTCCTGGATGTTGCGTTACTTTCTGGATCTCAGTCATTAGCAACCCCGAGGAGCTGCTTGCCAGGATGACATCTTGAGCAGTCTCGGCATCCATAACCTTGAATACCTGATGTTTAATATCATAATTCTCTGCAGCGGATTCCTGAACGAGTTGGACATCTCTGACGGCCTCAGTCAAATCGTTTACAACTCTCGTATCTGAAATTGCTTTCTTCCAGGCATTTTCCGGCAGCAACCCCTGCACTCGGAGATCCTCAAGATAATTCTTTGCCATGCCGAGCCCTTTTTGGCAAAGGGATGGGTCAATGTCATACATCTTGACCATAAAGCCCTTGCTTGCATAAAAGGCAGCCCAGCTAGAACCGATTACTCCAGTCCCGACAACTCCGACCGATTGAAACTTCGTGTCCAAGATTTGTTTCAGCTATAAAAAAAGGAGGCAATTTGAGATGAATATACAGTTTTTTATCCAGTAAAATTAAGATACAGATTTACCCTGAGATGTCAAGAAATAATTCATTATCTTCAGAAAATGCGTTTGTAAGGCTCAATGCGGACAGTGGGATTCCTACAAGACGAAATCGAGATGAGCTGTTTTTGAAACCCGAACTGGTAATGACATGATTTCTGAAATCAAAGCTCTGAAGGCACCAGGGCTCTATCATTCTACAAGATAAGCTTTTGATTTTTTAGCTTCTTGTTGGGTATGCGTATTTCTTTTCAGGCAACGAACTGGGAAGCCTGCTGTGCGTGCTTGCTACCGCTGATCCAGCTTCGGGTACCGGGATTTCATCTCTCCCTTGTGGAATCCCCCAAAGGGGTCCCCCGCAAGCGGGCGTCATCAGCCGCACCTTTCTGGGCAGCGTGGCCGAAAGGGTCTTGCGAAGGGTCAGAAAGCCGGTTTTTATTATCCCCCTACCAAAAGAAAAAATGGACATCACATTCCACTATGTATAGAGCCTTCAGTTTAAGGGCTCTGATATCCTTTCTGGACCCCTCGCGGATCGAATTCTGGACGCCAGCGGCGTCTATTCTCCAGGCCTTGCTTCAGGGCATATGCCCTGTCATTTTTCTCATCACCGGCAAGGCAAATCACCTTTCACCGCTTAATGCCACCTCCTGTTGTCTGACCATTTTCAACCATGGAGCAGCCGTCAGCAGCTACGGTCCGAAGTTCGCCTAATAGGTCAGCACCATCCCGCCATCAAAAAGAAGGTCTCCACCGATGAGGTATTTGGAAAACCTGGAGAAGCCAAAGATGAAAAGATTGGCTACCTCAATGGGGGACATCATCTCCTTCACGCGGGATTTGCCCATCATCACATCACGGACTACCTCGTCAGGGGTAATGCCACGCTGCTCTGCTTGTGCAGGGATCTGGTTAAGGGCCAGGGGTGTTTTAATAAACCCGGTACTTACGCTGAAGGAACGAATTTTGCCCTCGCCTTCTGCGGATATGGACTGGCTCAGGGCCCTTAAACCGAACTTGGTGATGTTATAGACCGGTTTGTTCAGCGTACAGATGTGTGCGTGCACAGATGCCATGTTTCCAATAACGCCCGCTCCATCGCTGCTTTTCTTCATGTAGGGAATGGTGAGCTTGGAGAGAAAGAAGGGGGCCCGGAGCATGATTCGCTGCATGAGGTCGTATTTCTCCATGGGAAAATTGTCAACGGGGTCTATGTGCTGAATCCCCGCGATGTTCGCGAGGTATTTAATGGTGCCAAGCTTGGCCGCTTCCTCCACCGCATGCTCAATTTCATCATCTTTTGTGAGATCGGTTTTGATAAAGATCATCTGGCCTCCCATCTCACGTGCCATTTTCTGGGTCTTCTTTCCCTCCTCTTCGTTGATATCCAACCCCACGGTCATGAGGTTGTTCACAGCCGCTGCAATTGCTGTTGCCCTGCCAATACCGGTGCCGGAACCGCTCACAATACACACGTTATCGGGATTAAAGCCCTCATCTTTCAGTATCAGTATATCCTCATAGGTAATCTCGGGTTCCTTTATTTCCATCGTTTCACTCCCTTCTTCCTTGTCCACTATTGACTGCATGAACATCTTACGTATTCGTCACGGGTTGATACTATATCGCCCGTAAGCGCGAGAATCACCTGCTGCACAGTCTCAGCTATGCTATAACTTTTTCAAATTAAGCAAATATTGGACCAACAATTGAGCTTTCTGACCAAAATCCTGGTATATGCCCAGCAGCCCTAAGAACTGGCGGTGATCTTGTTTTCAGAGCATTGATGAGCATTCACGGCATTTTCCCCTCGACAGAGCCGTGCAATATATAACGTTGGTTTTGAAACAACTTACCAAAAGGTCTAAAACAGCAAAACAGTTATGTTCATAAGTTGCTTTGGAACCTGCGTCCCCTCCTACGATATCGTCAAGCAAAATTCGGAATCTCAACTGGAAAACATGTTTTTTCAGGTATAAACCGTTAGTCCTGATCGCAGTTCTTTCTGCACATGAAACAAAGATTTGGGATTTGGCAATTCCGTGAAAGAATTTAGTTCTAGCAAATCATCCAATCGTGGGTATATTATTAGATAATACCTAAAACGCCTTGTGCCTGGCGGCAGATGAATAGACATCCGGGAAGGAAGCGACAAACCAACGGTTCATCACAAGGGCGCCTTTAGTGGGTTTATATTGCGGCTGAATCGTAATACTGAGGGATTCCAAGGGATTGCTGCCGTTCAACCGGATTTTTACTGACATGGGACTTTTCGTATTGTGAATCATAAGCCTGCATTACTGTTCAAAAATGAATTTTTAATTGCCATGTTTTTGTGGCTTACTCCCTGAAATTTCAGTGGCTATACAGTGTTTCAAAAAACAGATTGTTACTTGTGGCGGCGTATCTACGCGAAAACGAATTATTTACCACCCATTCGCTCCGCTCATTCGAGCCACAAACACAGAGGGAACTTTTCTTTTTTCCAATCGGGAGACGGCGATTGGGAAAAAACCTCAGGCCTTGCAACCATAAGGTTGAAATTTCTGCAGCTCTACTGCTGAGAGTTTATGATTTGCCGGTATCTCCCGGCAAATCATAATTATTATCTCTCTGTGCTCTCCGTGTCCTGGCGAAGCGGGTGGTGAAAAATCTGTTTTGGGACAAGAGCGATACGCCTGAAAATCTTTAACACAAACAGGAGAAAAAAATGGAACCGATCCCTGAATTCAAATTTACTGTTGACGAGCAATACGAAAATGAGAAGGGTATTTTTACCGTCGTCTCCATCCACAAACAAGATATGGTGATACGTTGGAAAAATGGCGAAAAGATCACGACCAATATCGATCTTCAGGGCCGAATTCAGGAACGCAAACAACGGGAAAAAATCATCAGAGAGGCAAAAGACAATGATACAAAAAGTCGGCCCCGTAAGGGATCTAAAACCCCTAGGTGAGGCCAGGTTTTTAAGGGCTTCAACTCGCCTTCGCCACAGATGCCCCGCGCGCCCGTCCTCCGTAGCAGTGCTACTGCGGAGGGTGGAGAAGCGCGGGGAGCTTCATTTTGTTGAAGAGGGCATACCGATGAAAGGAGTTCTTGGGTCTTTTCTGATAGAAGCCTGCAAGTACACCTCTGTTATGAAACATATTTTTTTATGACTTCATCAACGTTCACGACTACAAGCCCGCTTGTCCCTATCTTCCCCCGCCGCGCCCGCCTCTGCCGCCGCCATATCCGCCTTTATTAAAGCCACCAGCTCCTCTTCCACCACCATATCCACCTCGATCCCCTCGACTTTCAGTTCGAGGCCGGGCCACATTGACGTTAAGTGCCCTACCTTTCAGTTCCTTGCCGTTCAGGCCCTCGATTGCAGCCTGTCCCTCAACATTAGAGGGCATCTCCACGAATCCAAATCCTTTTGATCGACCACTATATTTATCGATTATGATGCTGACGGATTCAACCTGGCCTGATTGTTCAAAGGCCTGCCTTAAGTCCTCTTCGGTGACCTCGTACGACAAATTTCCTACATAGATCTTCATTCAAATCTCCTTTGTAAATAAATGTTAAAGTTCAATGCCTAACCCAACCATTGTCAGTCCATCAAGGGAAACGACAATGTTGACGATATGGGTAAAGAGTACACCTCGTCATGTGTTTTCTATCAAGAGGTTCTTTTCGGTTGCTTCTCAAGCTTCCTTTTTACCTCTTGGTCCTGCTTGGTTGTCTTCTGTTTCCGCCCCTTGTCCTTATCCTTCTTGCCTTTGTCTCCCATTGTGTTTCTCCTTTTCAGGTTGTCCCCGATCCAGTCCGACTAAAAGGGCAATTTTTGACTTCCTAAAAGGTCATCTGACTTAATGTTGCAAAAATCCGTCGGCAAGGCTGTTTCGCTCGGGTATTGCCTATGAATTTCATGTTTTCTCGTTTTTTTTGAATCTCAAGTAGGGTCGACCTACGCTGTGGCCCAAAAAACCTGAATTGTTTTGCGTTTGAAGTGAAAAGTATAAGGGAGAACAGGAGTCCAAAACAAATAAAGAGATTGGAATAGTCTCTATCCCTCCAAATTTTAGTCACTAAATCTTACTGTCCTTGTATCAAGCCTGAAAGTACCTTTTTTTGATTCCGACGCATCCCGGATCGGACTTTGGGCAGGCACCTTAATCAAGTCCATTCAATTGCTTACAGATGCTCTAGACTCCAGTTTTTGAACAAGCAATGATTTTTTACTAGATCATCTTGCTCAATCAGGCAAGGAAAAAAATGTTATTCACCTAAGTATAACGCCTAGATTTACAAAATCAATCAAAATTATATAAATATAAAACGGGACGTTGGCTCTGAAACAACTTACGAAAAGGTTCAAACCAGCAAAACAGTTATGTTGATAAGTTGCTTTAGAACCTCCCCTCCTACTACGGGCAGGTGTAAAAAAGCTTCTTCTACCCCACTTCTATCCGGAAATCCTGACGACCGACATCGAAGCCCAGTGCCTGAAGACCTACCAGGGTGTTCTCGCGCTGGCCAGTGACCTGCCGTCATTATCGGTTGGGTGAGTTACCTGTGGTCTACCAGTCCTCTTGCCTACCTCGTCACCAGGCTAATCCGCTCCCCACCCTTAAGCGAGACACCTGCGATACTCAAATCGTATCAAAGATTTCGGTAGACGTGTTAGATATACCGGATATTCAAACTCGGGATCCTGACTATTTGAAACCGAAATAGACAGAATAGTCGTAGATGAACAACTGCGCATTTCTTGTATTCAACAGATTTACTCCGATGAAAGGTTATAAGCTGAAATGAACTGTCTCAACCTGAGTGATAGTGATTGGATGCAATGAAGATCTGAGAATCATCTCATAGCATTTTAAAGACGTTGGGAATTGCAGATCCATAGCACTAAAACAAGACCAGCAATAGCTAGCAGTAGCGGGGTGGCTGTTAGAAAAGACGTGAGCCATTTCCAGATCATTCCAGTTTGCAATATTCTAGTTTATTTCCAATTTCGCATTTCGAACTCCGAATTTTCTTGCGGCGATGGCGCAAGGTCATTCCCTCTTGCAGATTCCGAAAGAATGTAGTAAAAATAACGCGATCTTAAACTAAAATCGTTTTCACCTTCAAAGCTCAAGCGGAACTCCGATTCTATTCTCATTCATCACGCAGAGTTCAAAGCACTACTCTCACTCTCGCTCACTTGATGGCCCGCTCTCGACTACAACTGATTTTCTGCGCATATTCGTTAGCGCGTATAGTTTTCTCGTGCTCTTGGATTAGGGTAAACGGCTCACGAACCCCAACGAGGAGGAGATAAAATGGCTATGCGAGGACGAAAGGAAGAAACAGAAGTTTCCCGAACAAATGAAACGGGGATCCGGAAGGTAGCGACGCAAATTGCGGGAATGGACGAGGTTTTGAATGGAGGCTTACCAGCGGGACAAACAACGCTCATCAGCGGCGGACCCGGGACTGGTAAGAGCGTCTTGGGCCTGGAGTTCTTGTATCGCGGGGCAGCGGCAGGCGAGCCGGGCATCTTCGTCACCTTTGAGGAGCGGGCATCTGACGTACGCCAAAACGCATTGACCCTCGGTTGGAACCTGACACCCTTAGAGCAGGCAGGCAAGCTCTTCCTGATGGAGGCTCACGTAGATCCACAAGCAGTGCTCTCCGGTGACTTCAACTTGAAAGGCCTGATCGCCATCATCAACGGAAAAACCACGGCCATGAGAGCCAGCCGGATCGTGATAGACGCGCTCGACGTGCTCCTGCGCCTCTTCGATGATCCGGCGCGCGAACGGAATGAACTCTATGTCCTGCACGATTGGCTGATTGACCACGACATGACCACAGTGCTCACCGTGAAAACGTCGAAAAATGGGGAGAGCTCAGGCCGCTATGAATTTCTCGACTTCATGGCTAATTGCGTTATCTCCCTCGACCAACC
Organism: Desulfatiglandales bacterium; assembly: GCA_035527895.1. Lineage (GTDB taxonomy): Bacteria > Desulfobacterota > DSM-4660 > Desulfatiglandales > B25-G16 > JADFWK01. The sequence continues at coordinate 3,986 of DATKZQ010000057.1, read as the reverse complement.
CGTCACCGAGCAGATCGCGACCCGTCGGCTGCGGGTGCTCAAATATCGCGGCTCCGGCTTTGGCCGCAATGAATACCCCTTTTGCATCACGGATGAGGGCATCAACATTATTCCGATCTCGTTCGCCGGGCTGCAGCATAAAGCGCTTGGCCCAAAGGTATCCAGCGGCCATCCCCAACTTGATGCTCTTCTGGACGGGGGGTACCGACGCGGCTCCTGCACCCTGATGTCCGGCACAACCGGGACCGGCAAGACCTCGGTGGCCAGCACATTTGTACGGTCTGCCTGCGAGCGTGGTGAAAAAGTGCTCTATATCGATTTTGAGGAGTCACAAGAGGCGATGGTGTCCGGCATGCTGAGCCCGGGAATTGACCTCCGTCCGGCGGTGCAGGCCGGCACACTACGGTTTCTCACAGCCATGCCCGAAGCAATGGGCGTTGAGGAACATCTAAGCCGCGTATTCAAAGCCATAAAGGCATTTCAACCAGACCACGTGATAGTTGACGCCATCTCGTCTTGTGAGCGCATGGGCACCAGGATGGCCGCTTTTGGTTATCTGACGCGTGTCGTGAATACATGCAAAGAGCGAGGAATCCCCCTTATTTTAATCAACCAGACCGCGGGGTTCCGGGAAGAAAATGAGATCAGCGGCATCGGTATCTCCTCCATGGTGGATACGATCATCTTCCTACGTTACATCGAGATCGGCGGCGAGATCAACCGCATGGTGCTTGTCATGAAATCGCGGGGTTCGAAGCACTCCAACCAGTACCGCGAATTCCTCATCACAGACCATGGCATTGAAATCCCTGAGGTGTATGTCGGCGAGGGCGGTGTGCTGACCGGCGCGGCACGCCAAGAGCAGGAGGCCAGACAAGAGGCGCAGCATCGCCGAAGATTCCAGGAAATCGAGCAGAAGGAGCATGAGGTCATCCAAAGGCGAGCGGCACTGCAAGCGCAGACGGCAACCCTGAAGGCCGAACTTCAAGCCGCCGAAGCCCAGCTGCAAGCGTTCCGGCTGGACGAAAAAGTATGGCAGAATGGCCGCACGAAGCGGGGGGAAATGCGGGGCGAGGATGCTGCCAGCACCCGGCTCTCAACGCATCCGCCGCGGCCTAAGCGGAGGGGTGCCCGTCGCCCGGGAGGTGCAAGATGAAGCGGTATGGACAGAAAGGGAGGGCAGAAGCCGCGGAAACCCGAGGGAAACCGTGTATCTTTCGACTGTTTGTAGCGGGGGATGAACAAAACTCGAGACAGGCGAGGGAGAACCTGAAACGGCTCTGCGAGAAGCACCTGAATAGGCGCTACGAGATCGAAATCGTGGACGTACTGGAGGATTTCAAGAGCGCACTGGAAAATAATGTGTTGTTGACCCCGGCCCTGATGGTTTTATCTCACCTGACGCAGGTCACGATCTTTGGTACCCTGAGCGATACCCACAAGGTCCTCTCCGCGCTGCAACTCACCTGAGGAGCATCATGAGCATCAGAAAACCGACCTACAAGGAGCTGGAAGAGCGCCTGGCCAAGGCCGAGGCGGCTATTGCAGCCTTGCGGAGCGAGGAAGTGGACGCCGTGGTCGGCCAGCAGCATGTTCTTCTCCTGCGCCTGAAAGAGGTCGAGCAAGCGCTACGACAGAGTGAGGAATTTAGTTCGGGCTTGCTGACAAATGCTCCCAACCCTATCCTGGTTATCAATCCTGATACTTCAATACGATATGTGAATCCGGCGATGGAAAAGCTGACCGGTTTCTCCAAAGCAGAGCTTGTCGGCACCAAGGCTCCATATCCCTGGTGGGCGGACGAAACACTGGACGAAATCCATGAGGATTTTGAGGAAGCCGTGCTTAAAGGAAAAGGGGCACACAAACTTGAGGAACTTTTCCACACCAAAGCTGGGGACCGGTTTCAGGTTGAAATAACCTCGACATTTGTAAAAAGCAATGGAGAGTCCAAATATTACTTAGAGAACTGGGTTGATATCACCGAGCGTAAGCGGATAGAGGCGAGGCTATTGTGGGAGGCATCAGTCAACGAAGCAATCGCCGACCTATCAAGTGCACTGATTTTACCCAAATCGATTGAAGACATTGCCTACGACGTGCTCGAACATGCCAAGCGTCTTACAAGCAGCGAGTTTGGATACGTCTCTCATATCGACCCGCAAGCTGGCTACCATATCGCTTCTACCCTGACGAGAGATATCTGGGATATTTGCCGAGTTGAAAACAAGGATATTATCTTTGAGAAGTTCACAGGGCTGTGGGGGTGGGTGCTCGATAATAGGAAACCCCTTATGACCAATGACCCGTCCAACGATCCACGGTCATGTGGGACCCCCGAAGGCCATGTGCCAATTCGTCGTTTCCTTTCTGTTCCAGCGCTTGTTGACGGAACATTGGCCGGCCAGATTGCGCTCGCTAACTCGGATCATGATTACACCGAGAGAGATCTCGCGGTGGTCGAACGTTTGGCAGCCCTTTATGCCATTGCTCTCCAACGCAAGCGAGGCGAGGAGGAGCTTCAAAAGGCTCGCGACGAGCTGGAACAGCGGGTTCAGGAGCGCACTGCGGAACTCGCTGAGGCAAATAGGCGATTGGAGCTGGAAATTGAGGAACATAAACGGGCTGAGGAGACCCTGCGGAAGAGTGAAAAAAGATTTCGCGACTTAGTGGAGAATTCTCTCACCTGTATCTCAATCGTCCAAGACGATCATATAGTGTATCAAAACCCCGAGCATCAAAAGCTTCTCGGCGTTCTAACCGACTCGCCTATACCACTACTGGATCTTGAAACCGTACATCCCAATGATGCTGATAAGGTGAAGGAGAGCTATCAAAAGATACTCTCCGGAGAAGCGCTAACCGCTGACATAGATTTCAGGTTTTACCCGCCTGGAAAGAAAAACGTCAGAGCTGACTTGAAGTGGGTCTACTGCCGGACAAGTCTGATAGAATACCGGGGAAAGTCGGCGATATTGGTTACTTTGATGGATGTTACCAGGGCCAAAGAGCTGGAGCGTCTTTTGAATATTCAGGATAAGATGAGCTCCCTGGGGCATGTGGCAGCTGGTATTGCCCACGAAATAAGAAATCCTCTTTCAGGTATCAACATATATTTGAGTACGCTGGAAAAGATTTATGAAAACGCGGACTCTTCGAAAAAGACAAAGGATGTTCTCGGCAAGCTCCAGTCGGCTTCGAATCAGATCGAATCTGTTATCAGAAGAGTAGTGGACTTTTCGAAACCGGGTGAACCTCGGTTCACTATGACCGACATAAACCAACCTATCAAAGAGGCCATTGACCTCGCGTCAGTCACGTTGCGGAAAAGCGGCATAGCGATTGAAAAGGCCCTCGCCGAAGATCTGCCCCCGTGCCGTGCAGATCCCCGCTTGATCGAACAGGTGATACTAAACCTCATTACCAATGCCGCCGAAGCCATGGAAGGTATGCAAAAAGCCAAGAAGATTGAGATAACCTCATCCATCGAACATGTGCGTGTTCTGGTAACAGTCTCCGACTCTGGTCCTGGCGTGCCGTTGAATCTTAGAGAAGAAATATTTGACCCCTTTTGTACCACTAAAAATGGCAGCACAGGGCTCGGTCTGAGCCTCAGCCATAGGATTATTACAGACCACGGTGGTTCCTTACGCGTCGGTGCCAGCGTATTGGGAGGAGCAGAATTCATTATTGAACTTCCGGTAGAAGAAGGGACCAAGTAGGAGATGAAATGGTCGGAATGGGCTCAAGCCTCGGTTTGACTCTTGCTTGTGACTTCGGATCCTAGATATTCGCTCCTGACATTTTCCTGGAGCATGGCCACCGCCTAATGGAGACGGGGGTGGGCGTTTCATCAGCACTTTTTGGCCTAGGTTCCGTATGGCAAACCAGAAAATGAATAAAGAAGGCAAGCTCATCAAAGCCCTGCTTCTCTATCAATACCAGATGCTGTGGTTGTAGCTTTTTCACTCATATTGAAGGATACT
>DATKZQ010000056.1:0-5226 GCA_035527895.1 Desulfatiglandales bacterium | reverse complement strand
GAGCTTCCTCTCTTTTCCTTTATGGTCAAATCTCCAAGGAGGGATGTGCTTATTGTGTCTGATACACCGCTTGTGATGCCAAGGATTCCCTGAAGAAGGTACAGCTGATAGGTTTCGTGAATTACTGTGTAAAGTAAGAGGATGGCGACATCGGCATATGCCGTAACAAGGAGAAAGGGTCTTCTCCCGAGCTTGTCAGAGAAACGACCGGCGAAATAAGAGGTGCACGACTGTAGCAATACCATGATGGCGAAGGCGAAGCCAAGTTTCTCCATCCCGCCGCTCAATCTCGACACATAAACCACGTAAAAAGGGCCGATAAGCCCGAATACAACAGCCCATACAGAGCTGACAGTGGTGAATATCCGGAGATTTCTAACGCTCGATGGGCTCAACGGCTGCCGGCCTTCAGGCCATACCGTATGTCCTGGTTAATTAATGTTTCGAGCGAGGCATCCAGATACGCTTTTTGGCAGTCCACCGTATCTATGTTCCCATCCCGTATAAAGGACATATACCTGCATCCCCCAAAACACAGGGGCAGATACTCGCATTCGATACATTCTTCGTTCTTCCAGATGCCGAGTTTATAAGAAGAGGTATAATCCATTACGCCGGTTCGAACATCTCCCACCTCAAAGCCCTTCTTGCCGATAAAGCCCGCGCACTTATAGATAACGCCGTCGAAGTTCACCACATAGGAGTCCGTTTTTTCCACCATGCAGGTCATTGGCGTTATCTTTAGGGTGTTGTATCCCCTTTTTAGTATCTCCTCTCTCAGAAGCGCAGCGGCCTCCCCTATCCAGGGTTCATTTATGGATGTGCACCCACCTTTATAGACTGCCGGCAGCGTATCGTCTTTAGCCCCATTCATTACAGGATCGAACTTCACCATGGGGATCCTATCGGGCGTAAGACCCTCTTTCGCCAGATAATCGAGGAGGTCCACGAATTTCTTGTAGTTCGCTCTCTCAAAATTCCCTCCTATGCCGATTCTTACGAGGTCCCAGGTCTCCTTGATGTTTCTTATGATGGTATTGAAGCTCCCTGCGCCAGACTGAAAGGGGCGGCACTTATTGTGAATCTCAGGAGGACCGTCCAGGGTGATCTTGACGCTCTTGAGCCCGAGCGGCACAAGTGCTTTCGCTACCTGCCTGACAAAAAGCGAGCCATTCGTGACGAGGGTGAAATCGTACGTGGCACCTTTGGCTTCGGTAAAAGACTTCAGGGCCTGAGAAATGCGTTTAATGAGCCAGGCGCTCAAGAGGGGCTCTCCGCCGTAAAAATCTATGATGAGGGATTTCTTATCGTCCGTGAACTTCTCTTTGACAAAATCGATGAGGCGATCTGCTACGTCGCTTGACATGTAGTACTTTCCCTTCATGCCGCCTTCGTAGCAGTATGGGCAGGCAAAATTGCAGTCCAGGTTGAGAACAACCATCAGGCTCAAACCGGTGCTCTTGGCGTTAAGCTTGTCCATGAAGCCGAGCATTGCACCCTGTTCCGCCTGCCGGTCATCGACTATCATCCCAAGCTTTGATAACAGGGTCTCATCGGAAGGTGAAAGAGTGCCCTTGCCCATGGATTGAAACGTCTCTTCTTTGAGGATGATTTTTGACGCCTTTTTGGTAGAGAACAACAGGAGATGGCCAAGCTTTTCTTGGCAGGGGTATATCTTGAGGTAGTGAGAGGGCTTCATAGGCATTTCAAAGATAAGTTTAAGGGCTAAAGGGGAGATGGGCCTCCCCTTTTTCGGTTACCACCTAATGGCGAAAATTGGGCCGCGACAACAGATCGCCCTGGGATCTGCCATGCTGTCTACATCGATGCCTGCATCGAGCACGACTATCTGCTCTTCCCTGTCCTCTCGTTTCTCCTTTTTCTCCTTTGCCATGGTTTCCCTCCTTTGTTTATGAGTTAGTAGAACGGCTTCCCGGCCGGATAGGGGCCACACAAGACAAACTCGTATTGGTTTTCTATGGATTTGTCTATGCGTAGTTCTACTTATTCTTTAGGGAGGGAAAGTACCTAGTAGAGCGTACCCTGTAGCCCCGATTTGTCTGGAGATCCGCCATCATCCTGGCGGACAAGCCCGCTTCGCTTCGACAACCTGCAGGGTATCCAATGTCAAAGTCCCCTCCCTTAATGGGAGGGGATAAAGGGGAGGGTGACCAAACATTTTATCACCCCCACCTAACCTCCCCCATCAAGGGGGAGGAACTACACAGTAACCCTGTAGCCCCGATTTGTCGGGATCTACACTTCGCTTCGACAAGCTACAGGGAATTATCGAAAAAGCAATCCCTGGCCCAGACCCCTGGCCCAGACCTGGCTCAAGAGGGATATTTGTATGCCCCAAAAAACCAGAATCATGCCGAGATTGCATTATGTTCGTATCTCGTCGCGCCAGGGCAGGCTGTCTCTCCATATGCGCTGATGGAAAGCCATGCATGCAGAAGAAGCGAGCACAATAGCATATTCAAATCATGTCGCACCAGGCGGGCTTATTGCAATTTCAAGCTATTGGAGATTGCTTCGCTACGCCCCGCCTGCCGTCCTGCGGGCAGGTCCCAATGACCTTGTTTTGGTCTCTTATTTGTCTATTTTTTCGTGAAACTGTCTACTAGCCTTCATCAAGGGAGTGGACTCAAAAGGGCAGGTCGGAAATCAGGATTATGGTAACACTAGAACTTGACCCGTATCCCGGCCTCGATCCATCTATCGGGATTTTTGCTGTCGACAAAGGTATATTGAGCACCTTTGAAGATATTGTGGGCCGTAAGAAAGAGCTCCGCACTGGTCTTTGCTTCAGCATAGATCCTCTTGATGAGGTTGAGATCCCAGATAAAATCATCGTACCGTGCTTCCAGTGCCCCATCCAGATCCCACCATATGTAATGGCCGCAAAGCCGGGCCCTGAAGGATTTCCCGTCGTCATACCTGATGCCGAGGTTATAAGAATACATGTCGCTGGAACCGCTCTCGTTCTCAGGCTTTAGATCCACATAGGCAAACCCGGCAAGGAGAGACAGATTATACACTGGAAGGGTTTCAGCTTCGAGCTCAAGGCCCTGGCGCCTGATTTCGCCGTTGTTGACAACCAGATCATTGAAGGTAGGCGGCCCTGCCCCGAAAGGCACTATGGTGAGGGCGTTGTTGAGTTCGTGGCGAAATACCGTGCCCTTTATCCAGAGATATTTGGCTGCACTTGACTCGAAGCCCGCCTGGTAGGACCAGACCTCTTCGGGGTCCAGTGCTGGATTCGGGTCCAGAAACAGGCCGCCCCCCGAAGTCCACGAAAGGGGAGGTAGGGTAAAGCCTTTAGCTACGGAGGCTCTTAAAACTGAATCTTCGTCAAGCCGGCAGGTAATCCCCAGGCTTGGGCTCAAAAACGAGCCGGAGACGCTGTTATCGTCATACCTGATGCCCGGGGTAATGGACCATCGGTCCATGACAATGGTGTCATTGGCATACACAGCCCACCGGTCGATGTCAGGATGGGTAGTTGAGGTTGCCGGAACACCCATTGATTGAAGGACAGACCCGGCGTTAATCGTTTGATCGAGGTTCCCGCTACTGATATCTATGCCAAACACGGCCGCATGCATGCCCCGGGTCCACACCAGCTTACCTCCACCCCCCGTGGTCTCTTCGTCGTAAGTGGTCTCTGAGAAAAGGTCTCCAGCAGGGCCGCTGAATCCCAATCCCAGGGCATTATTCGTCTGAACGAGTCTTTGTTTGAAATGCTGAAAAGATGCTTCCAGGTTCAATTCCCTGTTAGGAGTGGCCCTAAAGGAGGATGCAACAAAAAGGTTGCGGCTGAGCCCTGTTTGCCCAATATCAACACTCGGAAAATCTCCAAATCCTGTATCTGGTTCGCTGTACCCTATGCTCAGGTTGGCCGCTGTGTCTTTTGAAAACGGTATATTAAGCTTTGAATAGAAACTATAGTTGTCAAAACCCCGGGAGGACATCAGGCCGTCGGATTTCTGCTTGCCCGCGAAGAGGTAATACCCAATAGACCCGGCCTTGCCGGATGCCTCGGCCCTGTGGTCCTGGCTGTTGCTCTTACCATAGGAGGCCCTTACGGAACCTTTGGGTGTTCTGGTATTTCCTGCTGGCTTTGTTATGATGTTTATTACGCCCCCTAGAGATGAGCCCCAGGCCGAGGAAGCAGGCCCCTTGATGACCTCGATGCGCTCGATGATGCCCACGGGGATAGAATTGGTTTCAGCAGCGTTGCTTGCCAGGAAATTCCACTGAACCCCGTCCAGCAGAACGAGCACATGCCTCGGTTCAGAGCCCTGAATATGGATGAGGGAAGTGGCGCCGAAGTCCTGGTTAAAGTTAACGAAGAGGCCGGGCACCCTGTTCAGGACCTCTGCGACCGTATGGGCGTTCAGCTCCTCAATCTGTTGTGCAGTGATAACGGCGATATTTTCGGCAACCTGGGAGATGGGTTTGGGATGCCGGGTAGGTGAGACAACGAGGTCCTTTTCCCTGTAGAACATGCGGAGAACCTGCATCTCATATTCAGACTGGGCAGCGGCAGTATGGCAGAGGGCGAACATGCACACCAGAAAGGAACACAGAAGAGCACCTGCTTTTAGGAAATAGCTACGCATCCAATCCGTTACTTTCAGAACCGCCACAGTGTTTAGAATCGCGGGTGTTTACTGATTATAAAATTCGTGATACTATATGCCAGTTTTACTACTCAATTCAAGTTGTTTAGTTGTATTTTCCCGAATTTCTTGAGAAAAAAGGAACAACAACAAATAGCAGCAATACTAAACTTGATGGTTTCGTAGAAAGTCCCATTTCCCCTCCCCTTGTGGGAGGGGATTAAGGGGAGGGGGAGGTAACTAGTTGAAATGCTGCCTTTTTCACCCTCACCCCAACCCTCTCCCATCGAGGGAGAGGGGTTTTTCCATTTTTTTGTCATTCCGGCGAATCCCGGATCGGGGTCCGGACAGGCGTCGGAATCTAGTAAATTCAACAGATTCTGGATGCCCCCGGCTTACTACATGCCGGGGCAGGCTTATCAAGTCCGGCATGACAATTGGAGGGCCTTTTACCCGCCTACGCAGAAAGCCACGGGCTTGCCCGTGGATGAATGCTAGGCAGGGTAATCCGCCATAGTCCTATTGGGACGAAGGCGGATATGCTTCGGCGGGTTCCGCCGAAGAATGTGGAGGTGCCACGCGCTTGCGCGTGGGGCTCCAC
>DATKZQ010000055.1:0-6272 GCA_035527895.1 Desulfatiglandales bacterium | reverse complement strand
TCTGGGGATCACAAGAGATGATGTATTTGAGCGGCTGCAAATTCCCTCCCGATGCGGAGAGTCTGGCCAGGTTAACGAGTTCCCTGAGTGTATCAAGATCAATGGCAGTATCTTGATAAAACCGGCGATAACTCCTGTTTTTGAGAATCAATTCGTCTATCATTTCAACTCCTCCTGAATAACAGTTCCGTATTGCTTTGATTTTCGTCTAACTCAATTCATACGCCCATGAGCGCATACAACACCGGTAAGCAGTTGGGCGTAGAGCTCCAAACCAGAATCTTTTAGAGTTGCTCAATCCATGTCTTTGGGCGACCCATTAGAGCAGGAGAATCAAAAAGCATGCTTATTCTTACTGTAACCGCTTGACTTTTTCCAGGCAACGTTTTTTGACGGCTGTATAAGAAACTTCGTGCCGGAGCAAGTAATCATGTCGAGACGATCTGTCGGGCAGGGAAGGGATGCGGTCACTTCTCTTCCTTGTCCTGTATCATAAAGCCGGAGGTGGTCGCATAGAGATAAAAGGCCTTGGATTCAGAGGGGAAGGTGTATGTGGCATTGCCGTAAACCGCCTTTACGAAGGGCAGGCGCGAACCATGCTGATAGAGCCACATCCAGAAGGGATCTTCTTCCTTGGGGACCAAGCTGTAAGCTGTGGATGGCATGCTGGCCTCATCCTCGGCTTTGAGGTAGCGACCGCGCACCCGTGTCAGCTTGTACATGGTAGGCAATCCCAGGAAATTGAGCCAGTTGTCCCACTTTAGAATGTGACCCTCGATGACCCACTGTTGACCGAGCACCCGGTACTCTCGAATGCGGCCGCCAGTGGACGAGTTAACCATGACGATCCTGAGTACCATATCGTTCTTTGAGTCGGGCACCGGCGTGCAGTAAACCGTTGCGATTCGTTCGAGCTGGGTGAAGGAGGTGTACGATTGAAGGAAGGCTAGCAGGAATAGGGTTGCTACCGAGATAGCTATCACCAGCAGGATGATGAGCAGCCGAAGTGTGCTGGTAATTAAACCGACGTCTTCCACAGGTCTGCGGCGCAAACGGTCAATGAGACGGGAAACCCGTCGATAGACAAACCATATGAGGAGCAAGAGGCCGAGGATCAATACCCCGAGCGCAATATAAAGGGCAGTGGACCCGGAAAACGGGGGATTGACTATGGGGATCCGCTCAAACATTACGTTGGTCGCCTTTCGTTAGCTGGTTTTCTTGAAACAGAAAACCGGGCATGTTTAGGTTTTGCCTGTTAATCTTGTGCCCGTCGCAAGGGGCAAAATGATAGTCACGGGGTTATCGATACCTATTATCTTATACTGTACGGGGGGCAATAATCAAATGTTTAACTCCCCTGCTCAGCTTTTTACGAAAAACCACGCAAAAAGACAATACAACTTTACCCGAATCTCAGCGCGAGGTATCGTAGCGGTGAACTTTACGTACTCAGGGAAAGTATGGAGATCATCGATTCGCATACCCACTGGGGGCCTTCGGTTACACTCGGGATGAACGTGAAAACCGAAGAGCTGTTGCACCAGGCACAAAGCTGCGGCATAGACAGGGTTGTCATCTTCCCCTTTCCCTCCCAAGCCCTGGCCGATGAGGGGATTAATGAGGAGGTTTTGGGGGAGTGCAAAAGGATCGACCAGTTTATACCCTACTACTACATACCGGATGATCTCCGCGCCATCCCCCCTGGCAGAGGATTCCGCGGCGCCAAGTGGCACTGGGTTAAAGGTGTGCAGGATTGCTCATCCAACTATGACGTTTTAAAGGACCCCCGGATAGACGAGTTCATTGAGGAATCTGAGGCAATCGATTCGCCCATCATTGTGGAGGAGGAGCTGGAGTTCACCGAGACCTTTGTAGGGCTAATCAAAACCCTGAAGGTTATCGTTCCCCATATGGGGATGCTCGGGGGCAATCCAATGGATTTCCTGAGGATCTTCAGGAGCCGGGAAAACGTGTATTTCGATACTGCCCTTCAGAGCCAGCGTATCATCTCCGAATTCGTAAAACAGGTGGGTGCGGAAAGGGTTCTCTTTGGGTCGGATATCCCGTTTGGGAACATGAAGAGTGAGCTTAACAAGGTGCTGTCTTTGCGAATAGGGGATGACGATAAAGCACTGATCCTTTCTGGCAATTTAAAGCGGTTGACCGGGTTGGTGTGATAAAGTGAGCTCCGAATATCAGCTTCAGAGCCTCAATGGTAATTCCCTGGATCGGGGAGAAGGGATTGGCCGGATTTACGTCACAGAATAGTATTATGATGAAAAAAGGAATTTTTGGCTCCTGTCTAGTGAAAGGTAGGCCGATGAATGTTGCCGACTGGATCAGAAAGTGGTCACTGCTGCTCCCCGGGAGGGCTGCTCATTGTTAGTAATGCTACCGCAACCTCACAGGAGCTAAAGCTGAAAATAGATACCCCTTTTTGCTCTCCTTCGCCAGAATGCCCCGTCCTTTAGGACGGGGATGATCAGCCTCCGCCAAAGGCTACTGCTCGACAGAGATGGCGAGGAGAGCCCTCCGAAGCTTTAGCGAAGGACGGCTAAAGGCTATGGAGAGTTCCGCCATCCATTATGAGGATGCCCCGCTCTTCAGAGCGGGGGGGAGGCTTCACTGTCTGATGATATCAGTCGTAAGCAGGGCTCCCCGAGAACGCAGCGGGCAAGATCATACGGGACAAACTGAGTGATTCATCAGCTCCCAAAAACCCTCTTGAGTAAATCAGTAACCCGAGCTGCAGGATCGCGGCGGATCTCGGCTTCCTCCTCAGCCAGCATCAAGAAAAGGCCATCCAGTGCCCCCTCGGTGACGTACTGATCCAGATCAAAACTCAGTCGCTCGGCAAAAGGTATGCTTCTAACCTTGGCATCCAGGTCCTGATAGGCGCGAGTGACACCCACCTGGTGCATGGTACCGTGGACGATGGGCTTGAAGATCTCGTGGAGTCTATCGAATGTTTTTTCCCTGAAGTAAAGCGTTGCCTCATTATCTCGGCCTTTAAGGATCTTCTTGGCGTCGGAAAAGGACATCCCCTTGATGGCATCCCAAAACAGGGTTTTGGCCTTGGGGGCAGCGTTCTCCGCTGCACGATTCATGCTCAGCTCAAAGGCGTCCACCTTTGCGCCATACCCTGCACCCCTTAGGAGCTTCTCGACCTTTTGAACGGATCCGGGAAGGGGAATCTTGATCTTTTGGTTTTTGTAGAAGCCATTGATCTTAGAGACTCCTTTTATTGCTTCAGCCGTTCCAATGTGCAAGGCCTCCTTGAGACCCTGGATGATTTCGGCTTCAGTGATAGACTTTCCGCCACCAAGGGCCTTTTGAACATCTTTCATGAAGTCTCCCCAACCGCCGGCCACCAATGGTACGGCGACGGCGGAAAGAGCAAACAAGCAGAGCATTGCTGACAAAACTCTGGTTTTGACGGAAGCCATTTTTTTCCTCTATGAAGTGACAAGGAGGTCTTTGTAGCAATCGTATTACTTATCGGACAATAGTAGCTTTTCAACAATAGCAGTTTCTTCTAAATGGAAAAAAAGTACATCAGTCTCGTACCGAAAACTCAGCCCACAGCGGGTAGTGATCGGAGATGCGCCACGAGAGTTGCGCCTTGGTCAGATTGAGTGATCTGAGGACAAGCCTGGTGAAATCGAAATTGCCTCCGCGGGTATACTTCATGGAAAGCCCCGGTCTGTGCTCATCACCCGTAAACCAGGCGATCTGGTCATAGAACTTGTTGAGATCCGGCCGATTGGGATCGCTGAAGATGGACCGTGGAACTCTGTTGAGATTCTCCGGCACATAGAGGCCCGTGGAGGTAAAGGCATCATAAAGTTTGTCACCTCTTCGGTCGATATTGAAATCGCCCAGGGCGATGAGCTGGTGATCCCACGCGTTGATGTCTCTGGCCCATTCGGCGATCCAATCTGCGATTGCCTTGAGTTCAGGTGTACGCTCATCGGCTTTTTCACCGTAGATGACATGGAGGGTTACGAGTATGAAGGTTTTTCCCGCCGACCGAAAGCTCACGGCATAAGGAGTGCGGGCAAACTGGCGATCTAGGGCGTCGGGGCGTATTTGGCTCAACTGCTCTTCGGGGACGACGAGTTCGCAGGCCAGTCCCGACAGTTGTACCTTTCTGGTGTCAAATAAGAATACCAGACGTTCCCCGTTTCCTTTGTCGCCCTTTGTTACATCGGTAAGAATCAATCCCCAGTTGGGGCCGAGGACCTTGAGCATGTGCCGGAGGGCCTTGAGGTTGGCTTGCACCTCCTGCAGCGCAATAACGTCAAAACGAGAGACAATTTCGGCTATACAGCGGAGGGCGTGGAGGTCTCGCTTCGGATTGTCGGTGGGTGCGGCTTCCCATTTGACGGTTAGATCACCAAAGGCACGGAGGTTCCACGTTGCGATGAGCAAATTGGCATCAAGGATCTTGGCCGGGATTTCCTTGTCTAACGCAGCTCGCAGATCACTGAGTTCGGCAGCGATCTGTGCGGGTGGTGGATCGGTGATTTTGTCCATGTGACTCTCCTGTTGCGGTTAGAGCAATAATCAAACCCCGGTAATGAAGGCAACCTGAGGCGGATTCGCGCCTTTTCCTTTATTGCACCGGAAAGGAGAAAATGATGCTGGAGCACGTCATTCCCGCCTCTGCCTTTAGAAGCTCTGAGATATCGATCGTTGTAACCGAGAACCCTAGCCTTACCAGTGAGTCAATCGTCTTTTGATGCCCCGAGTGCATGCATATGGTGGTATTAATCCGAAGCGAGTTGACCGCAGCCGGTTCATCCTCGGGCACAGGGATGATACGAAAATCCCTGAGGGGCTGGAGATCAAGCCAATGAGGATTCACCAGTAATGTGTGATCGCCAACTGCGATGCAGGCGGACTTGAGATGCAGGCAACCATTAACGGCTATGGGAATCACCTCGTAACCAAAAGGCTCTAGAATTTCCTTTATGCTCTCAAACCCAGGTATATTGGTGCGCGGGGAAATCCCCACGAAGATCTTTTTCCCGATACGGAGCACATCACCACCTTCAAGGGTTGCCGGGAGCCGAATGTGTTGCATGTCTCGATAATAGCCCAACACGGATTCAATACCCGGTACTTCTCCCCGTCGTGACTCGACACCCATGCTTGCCATAATGGCAAGTTCGTCAACAACCACGGCCGTATCCTCAACAAACGTGGAATCGGGGAAATCGCGATTCACGGATAGCTCGATTACCTCAAGGCCGCAGTCTCTGAGCAGTTCGCAATATTGCTCGTGTTGCTCCACAGCCCTATCGTAGTTGACCGGATCTCTTTCCAGAAAGCTGAGCTCACACCGGTCGATGTTTTGCGATATCACATGTGTTAAGGCAATCATTGTATTGCGTACTGCTCAGTTGCTCGTTTCACATAGCAGCTCTTCACTTGTCCGGTTGCACAATCAGGGTAAGTCCTCGAATACCCCGGACCCGTATACCCTTTCCGCTCTCAACAGGTGGACCACCTTCCATCACCTCTGCCTGCCATAATTCACCGTGCACCTCGACGTAGCCCGAAGGCGCTAAACGATCCTTTGCAACGCCGTGCAGTCCAACCATTGAATTGGCATCAGCGAGGGGGTTTTGGTCATACGCGCGCCAGACAAAAAAGAATAGAACCACGTCCTTGACGACCCACAAGGCGATAATCCCCCAGATCAGCCAAGCCGGTATTTCTACCCATTGCCGAATAACATGAAGAATAAGGGCCAGAAATACCAAAGCCGGCAACTGGAGTAAGGTATACTTAATAACGACTCGTCGCGACCAACGCCGTTTGCCCATATTTTCGTGTGAGACCTCTCATCTCTGTGAGGCAGTATCATTTGCCGGAAGGTAGGTGCTCTTCGAAGCCTGTATGTCCCCCCTTCAAACTAATACTACTGAGACTCCAGTACGTAGTCAACCCGGAAACACCGCCCTTCTTTCGCTCTACGGGCAGCGCTTTTTTTCTTTGTAATGATGCAATGCCTATTGAATAATAGCAACCGCTCTAATCGGTGAGCCGTCTGCGTCCTCTATCTTGAGGGGAAAACAGGAGAGTTTGGTTTAGCTGACCCGCACTATGATTCGGGACCGGCCAGTCGCAGCTTCACAAAGACCCATGGAGCGCCGAGCGCACCCCAGAGGCCCACCAATCCGTAGCGAAGAAAGCAATAGAGAGATTCTGGTTGCAGACCGAAAAATGTAGACCGCAACCCCTGCCAAAGCGTGAATGCGACA